>CAYSWE010000021.1:0-19228 GCA_964434515.1 uncultured Phycisphaerales bacterium
ACGCTAGATCGCTGCTATCGCGCGATCCAGCCCCGAGGCGACCCACAGAAACGGCGGGAGCACCACAGTTTGTCGATCAACTCCCCAGCGGCTCGGCCCAGCGCTGGAGGTCGAGTTCCGGGCTGGCCTCGGTGACGCCGATCGCCTCGAACAATCCGGGGAGTCCGCCGCTGCGCTTCTTCGTGCCGCGATACACACGCCATAGGCGTTCGCCGGCGAAGTACTCGAGGAAGTTCCGATGCAGAAAGCCCCAGGGGACCTGCGCGTCGGTGACCGTCGGTGGATCGTCCGGCCGTCGCTCCGGCCGGATGAGCCGCGTGATTTCGAGGTCGCTCCAGAAGGCGTCGAGGTCGAGCTTCTTGATGCCGCAGACCTGCGTCGCGATCTCGGGGACCTTGGACGCTCGGGTCTGATGCCTGCCGTCACACAGACACTCGACAAGACCGGCGTAGTAATCGTGGCGCGGCCGGCGCTTGCCGATGGCTTCGCTGCCTTCCGGGCGCGCCTCTTCCTGCAACGCAAGCAACGTCAGGAACAGCGACACGGCGCACCCCTGCGCGACGGTCGGGCTGGCGGCGATCGTCCGCATCATCGCGTCGGCGTTGGCGTCGGCGGCCGTCTCGTCGCGCGTCAGCCCAAAGAACTTGCGCAGGAAGCTGCGCTGTTGCTCGGGCTGAGTCCAGCCTTCGAGCTTGGCCTGGGGAAAGCCTAGCTCCTGCGGATCGAGACCGATACGGCGCGTGGCGACGAGCAGCGGGCACTTGCTGCGATCGCTCTTGAGCGCACTCACGAGTTCGGTCGTGCGCGGGCCAGTCGGATCAGCACCGTGGTCTTGCCGATGCCGGGATCGCCGGACAGGAGCCAGCGCGCGCCGCCGTCGTCGCCCGTCGGCATGTCGAGTCGGTGCGCGACCTCGAGATCGGCTCGGGCGCCATCGGCACAGCAAACCGAAGTGTTGTCGCGGCACGCTCTACGTCCCAGGGAAACACGAACGGCGCGCTCGGAACGAAGCTCCCGTCACCGGTCGAGAGTTCGAAGTAGCCGATCCCGGCCAGTGCGTGCTCGATGCCTTGGTCGGCACTCAGCGTGAGCTCGCCGTGGAGCATCCCGGTGGCATCGAACTCGACCGAAGCAACGCGTGCGGCGAGCGCGCCCCGCGCTGGCTGCGTGTTGGCCACGAGCAGGACCTCCAGCGCCGGGGTGCCGTAGGTTCCGCGGCCAACGCCATCTTGCAGCTTCCGCTTCGGCCCCTTGAGCAGAGGGTACAGCTTCTGCTTGATTCGCAGGAATCGCGTATCGATGGCGTTGCCGCTCAGCCCTTCGTCCTCAGCAATTGCCTCGCCGGATCTGGTACCCGTGGCGCCTTGGGGAAGCTTGAGATAGCGTTCTGGTCCACCCCCTAGCACGGACTAGGCGCACATGAAGGAACAAGAGTCGAAGGATCGCCTCCAGGCTTGGACAGACGGCGTTGCTGAGGAGATCGCTTACTGGAGAGAAGCCTTGCAGGATCCGCGGAGTGCGTTGCGCGAGCGTCTCGATCCTCAGCGGCCCTTTCGGGATCTAGAGGCGGTGCAGCACTTGGCGCACGATGGGGTTTTGCGTGTGCTGGATGTGGGATCGGGGGCCTGCTCCACGTTGGGGTTCACGCATCCGGAGTGTCGCATTGATCTGATGCCGGTCGATGCCTTGGCGATCGAATACGCCGAGCTGATGCGGGAGTTGGGGCTGCGGGCCCCCGTGTCGCCGATTCGGGTGGATGGGGAGCACTTGCTCGAGGTCTTTCCTCCGGAGTCCTTCGATTGCGCCTATTCGATCAACGCGATTGATCACTGTTACGACCCCTTGAAGGTACTCGAGAACATGCTGACCCTGGTGGTGCCCGGGGGGGCGGTCATGTTGAACCACTTCGAATACGCTGGCAGGCAGGAGGGATATGAGGGGCTGCACAACTGGGACCTTTTCCTCGAGGGGGAGCGGTTGATCCTGGCCGATCGGGACCGCTCGCGTGTGGTGGACGTCGGTGAACACTTCGCGGAGACGGCCGAGTTGTTGCAGTGCCGCAGGATCGCGGTCGACGACGGAGGGAGCAGCGAGTTCACCTGCTCCGCGCGGTTGCGTCGTCGCGAGCGGGCCTCGTAGCACGAAGCACCGTCTAGGTGCCATCCCCCCGGCCCAGAAGAGCTTGTCGAGGGTACCGTTCGTCTCGGGCGCGCTGCCGTCAGAAACGCCCGACGTCGCGCAGGCGCTTCTCCAGTTCGGCGTGCGAGCGCAGGATCCAAGACCCAGCCCCGAGCGGGCCATCGTTGCCATTGCGTTGGCTGGCGGGAACGCTACGCACCAGGAGTTCCTCGACGGTTTCGCCGCGGATGCTCTCCCGCGCGTCCACGTAGTGGCCGCGCAGTTCGTTGCCGACCTGGACGAAGTCCGCGAGTACGAAACGAACGGTCCGGTCGAACCTGCCGCCGGGCCGGCCGATGCTGAGCAGCAGCCCCTGAGCGATGCCGTCGATGGCGCGGGACGAGACGCCGACGAGCTGCCAGTCCGGGTTGGCACGCTCAAATGCCTGCTGCGTAAACGGGAGCCCGAAGAGGTTGGTGATCTGCCGGTTCTTGAGCGCCAGCGGCGAGCCGACCTTGACTCCGTGGGCTCCCGCGCCGGTGATTTGTTCGAGTGCGTCGACGCGCCAGTTGCCTCGAACCTTGCTCAAAGCGAGTCCGGGGCCACAGAGGATCTTGAGCTCGTCGCGCCCGCTCTCGACGAGAATGGCGTTGCGGCTCGTCACGAACTTTTGGAACAGGAAGGAAGCCAGCAGTTTGTTGCCGACGCGCTTGCCGAATGTGTGGATCCGGTCGAAGACCGAGCGCGGTGGTAGTCGGAACCCACGGCTGTAGTCGAGGATCAGCTCGAGTTCGAAGCCTCCGGCGGCCACGCTCTCCTTTCGAGTGATCTCTCCGTCGAAAGCGTGTTCGACGAGTCTCAGGACGGCAGCGTCGGGCGCGAGGTATTGACCCGCGGCCACGAGCACTCCCTGGTTGGCGATGCGGTAGGTCATCCCCGGGCGGACGCGGTGCTTGACACCGGTGTCGCGGATCACGGCCACGTCTTCGATGATCCAGTTCCCGAGGATGCTCTGGCCCACTGGCGGACGGCCGCCCCCGAAGGATCCGGTTGCGGATGTCTTTTCACCGCCGCTGCACGCAGCTAGCAGTGCACCCAGGGTACAGAGAAGGGCAGTCTGGTACGGTACTCGATGCATGTTCTTGGTTTCGTTGTGGACCGCGTCCACATGCTCTCCTGAGGCGTGTTTCCTGAAAGGTGGGGCGCGCGAGCGTGATTGCTGCGGCCTCGTCCACGCCTTGCATCGCACAGGGTTTCCAGTAATCTGGCAAGTGGCCCCGCGGGGTCAGGGGGAATGCGTGTGGATGGGGCGGTTGCCCTTCTGCTACACACGATCACGTTGCGACAATTTCTATTCGGTGCTCTCCTAGCCCTGCCGTCCGTGCTGTCGGCGCAGGTCGTCGCCACGCGTGTACGCGTCGTGGATGCACATGGTGTGGGGGTGGCTGGCGCACGAGTGTACGCGTTGACAGGGGCGTTTCCCGGAGTCGCGCCGCTCCGATCGCGGCCCCCCTCGCACCACCGGACCAATCACAAGGGGCACCTCAATCTACCGCTGACGCCGAGGGCGTACTGGTCCTTGTGGGCGGTGGCCGAGCACAACGGGCATGTGCTGCGCAGCAAACTCAGCTCTGGCATCCGTATCGGCCGGAAAACGGTGCTCGTTGTCGAACCGGCGACCGCCGGTCGCATCACCGTGCGCGGCATGGCCCCATGGCGGCGGCGCTTTGCCGGACGCCTCGGAATCCTGCTGGTCGTGACTGGGCCGGTCTGCGCGCGCTTTTCCGTCCGTCTCGGCGCGCACAACTTTTTTCGCCTTCCGCCGCTGCCGAGTGGGGATCGGGTGGCGATGCTCACGCTCGATGGTCGTCCCGTGGATTGGTTTCGCATGCCCGGCGGTGCCAGGACGCTCGAGTTTGCGCCGCCGCTCGAGGTGAAGATGGACGCGCTTGCCCAGGCGAGGCCCGGGGCGCGGTTCGTGCTTCACTATGGCAGGTCGTTGTTCGGCCTCGTGGAGAGTCTCGGTGTGGGCCCCGGAAAGCTGTGGTTCGCCAACCGTCCGGCGCTCTACCGAGAGTACCACTTCTGGCTGGTCGAACTCGCTCCAGTATCCACTGGCCGGGTGTACGACGTGTCGTTGGTTGCTGGCAAACCCCGGCTGCGACGCACGCGAGTTCGGATGCTTGCCCAGCGCATCGTCCTGCGCGACGACGATCGGTTGCTTGCGAACGCAAAAATCTGGGTCGGGGTGCGCGACGGGATCTTGCCGGCGCGGACCGATGCGAACGGCGAGTTTCTCGTCTGGGACAGGCGGCCGCGTGTTTATCGAATCGAGCATGGACGTGGGGCGATGCTCGCGCCGTGTCTCTTGGAGGCGGGGCGCGGCTTGCGCTACGAGTTGGACGTGGCCCGCCGTCGTGAGGTCGTCGTTCGAGCTCGAATGCCGGGTGGCCGACCCGCGCGCGGACAGGAGTTTTGGCTCGGTCGCACCTGGATCGGCCCCACGAACATCGCCGGAGAGTATCGTCTCAAGCTCATGCCCGGTGCCTACTCGACGCGGCGTGGTGTCGTCGACTCGCGTGTGGGTAGCACGACGTTACTCATCAGGGACGTTGACCCGCGGGAGGAGCCCGTGCCGCGCTTCTTTGACGTGTGCGTCTGGCGTCTCGTTCGCTTCTCCGGCCGCGTCGTGAACTCGCGTGGGAAACCGCTCGTGGCCAGAATCTCGGTGGCGGGTGTGTTCCAACGACCGGACAACACGAATCGCCGGACCTCGCTATGGACCGGGGCGACGGAGCAGGATGGATCCTTCTCGTTTCGGATTCCCAACTACGCGCGATCGGTCCAAGCAGCGTTTGGGGGCGAGAGTCCTGGGCAGCTCGAACGCGTAGAGCTCGATGCGTCCGTGCAGCCGCTCCGCGTGGTCATTCGTTGAGCGCCGCCGCTGCCTTGGTCGAGATCGCTGCGACGACATGCGCGCTCGCGGCGCAAAGTGCGTGCAGTTCGAGCCACAGACCCATTCCGGTTGAGAACGGGATGAGTGCCTGATCGGAGCCGGCCGCGAGTTGTCCTGCGAGTTCGCCGACGAACGGCATGTGGCTCACGATGACTAGGGTCGCAGCCTCCGGCAGTGTGTCGAGGAAGACACTCGGATCGCCGTCCGGCGTGACGCTCGTGGACACTTCGATTCGGGCGTGGCCGAGGTTCTGCGCGAGGATCTCCGTCGACTCTCGAGCTCGCCGGTAGGGGCTCGTGATGTAGAGGTCCGGCGTCGGGAGAAGCCGCGCCCACACGTGCGCGGCCGTAGCGAGCGCGCTCCGACCCGAGGCGGTGAGTGTCCGATCCCGGTCGTTCCCACCCGACGGAGGATGAGCCGTGCCGTGTCTGAAGAGGATTAGGTTCATGGGCTAACGGAGGTGGCTAGGCCACACAGCTTGTAGAGGATCCTGGCTCCAACGTTGCCGTCCCACGTGCCCGGGCCAACCTCGCACAGGTCGAATCCGCAGCACTGCTTGCCCGTGGCGGCGAAACGCTCGAGAACAAACGCAGCTTCGTCGAACGTGAAGCCGCCGGGCACGGGCGTGCCGGTCCCGGGGCAAAGGCTTGGCTCGAGGGCATCGATGTCGAACGAGATCCAGACACGGCCGGAGAGTTCGTCCAGGGCGTGCCCGATCAGTTGCGCGAAGCTCGTGCCGGAGAACCGTTGCGTGTTCCACGCGGTCCAATCGTGCGCGGACACTCGTGGATCCTCGTTGGCGCGGACGCGCTCAGCGGCGCTGTAGTCGCGCACGCCGAGCTGCACGACGCGCTCCACGCGCGGGCATTCGCGCAGCACGTTGTCGAAGATCGAGGCGTGGCTCTCGACGAAGCCTTCGTAGGCGACGCGCAGATCGTGGTGCGCGTCCAAGTGCAGCACGGTCAAGGCGTGCTCCCGAGCCGCAGCGCGGATTGCCCCGAGCGCCGCGGAGTGGTCGCCGCCAACGATTCCCGGGATGTGCGAGCCGAGCCGCGCTGCGGTCCACTGTTCCACGATCTGGCTGCGCCGGCGTGCGAGTGCGTCGACGCGCCGAGCGTCGGCTCGCAGCGCGGGCGTCCGCGGCCCCCCCGCGTCGATGACGTTTCGCGCGGGAGCGCTTGCTCTTGCGTTGAGTTGGGCAAGTTCCGCGAGTCCCGGGTGCATCCAGATCCCAGCCTGCCACACGGCACCGAACTGTGGATCGTGGAGGTCCACTTGGTGGCTACCGCGCAGGATCGCTTTCGGACCGCCGGCTGTCCCTCGATTGTAGGAACAGGTCGCTTCGAATGGGACGCCGAGGAGATGGACGCGGGCGTCCTGCTCACCATGCGGCAGGCCGAAGATCGTGGCGCTCGTTGCCGCGGCGTCGGGATCGAAGCCTTGCATGTCGTGTGTCGGTGGCCCTACTTCCATGAGTGCGATCCAGACGATACGGTCTTTCGTGATGACAAAGAACACAGTCTTCGCTCTCGGCGGTGTGCTGGTTGTGGGGTGCGCTCTTTTCTGGTTCCTCGACAGTAGCGCTCGAGGGCCCGAGGATGTCGACCCAAGCGGCGCCGGCCGCGACCCGATCGGCACGACTGCCAGGGGAGGCGATCCACAAGCGGGGCGAGGTTCCGCCGCAGACGCGCGCGGGCCAGACCGAGTCGCACTGGACGTTGGATCGCCGAGCGATGTGCCGGCTGCGCGCCGCGTCACACTGCTCTGCCGGGATGCGCAGAGCCGTGCGCCGCTGCGCGGAGTGTTGGCGTGGAATACCAAGAGTCGACGCAACGTCGGGCAGTCCGATGACCACGGACGGCTCGTGCTGGATGGTGCGAGTTCTGGCCAGTGCATTCTGCATGGTGACGGCTATCTCGCGACGCTGTTGCCGGCGGAGTTGCAGGTCTTGCTACGGGAGAAGAAGTCCGCGGACGTTCTCGTCTACAGCGATCGCTATTCGATTCCGCTCGACATCGTCGCCGAGTGGCCGCGCGGCGTCTCGCCGATGCCGTTCCAGTTTTGGTTGCGGCCAAGCCAGCGCGTGGTGGAGGGCGCAGGGTTCCCCACGGCGCGCTTGGGAATGGGCGCGCACGTTCCGCTTCCGTTGCAGCGTGCCTGGGAGCAGCACCGCGCGCTCGTGGGTCAGTTCGAGAGTGGTGTCGTGTGGCACCTCGAACGTCAGCTGTTGCCGCACCAGGCGCCCGGCGACCGGCCGCTACGCGTGCGACTCACCGATGCGATCGACTACGAGTTGCGCGCTCATACGAACACAGGTCTGGTCGGCCGCGGCCATGTCCGCGTGAAGGCCCGGGGCGAGAACATCGCGCACATCGTCTTCGCCGCTGGCTTGGGCCTCGAGGTCGTCGTGACTTCGCAAGGTGGCGCACCGATCGAGGGAGCGTTCGTGCGCGCGTTCCATCGCGGCGATCCAGGTTTGCCGTCGCCGGACGCGCGCACCGACGCTGGTGGTGTTGCTCGGCTGGTTGGCTTTTCCGGCGGGCAGTCGATTCGCGTCGAGGCCCGCGCGCCGGGGTTCGAGGACGCGGCCACCGATGTGGAAGTGCAGCCCAAGACACCCGCCAAGATCCAGCTGCGAGCGATTGCTACCGCCGAGCACGTCGCCGTCGTGCGCGAGCTCGGCAGCCACAAGCCGCTCGCTGGCGTTGTCGCCCTGCTGGGCGATCCGGCGGAGCCGTCGATGCGGGCAACTTCGGATGCGAAAGGGCGGGTTCGGCTGCGCGTGCCAAAGCGCGGTCAGCACGTTCTGACTTTGCAGCTCAAAGGCTACGTCGATCGTCAGGAACTCCTCGATGCGGACTCGAGGTCTTTGCCGGCGGACTTCGATCTGCTTCCGGCGGACCGAAGCAAACAGCGCAAGCTGCGACTCATCTGCATCGTACGGGGGCAAGTGCAGCGTGCTGGCAAGCCACTGGCAAACGCGACGGTGTTGCTTTCGCCGTGGGTCGACGCCAAGGGGCGGCCCGCCGCCGACGCAATGAGCGTGGATGGCCTGCGACCGATCGGCGCGCATGCTCCGCACCGCACCGTTTTGCGCGGCGACCGGCCCGAGGCCTCGTTGCACACGATCACCGACGCGGACGGGCGCTTCGAACTGTGCGCGACGTCGCCGGGGCGGGCGCTGCTCATGGCGGTGCGCGGCAAGTTCGTCATCAAACGGGAGGTGTTCCTCCAGCTGGGCAAGCTGCTCGAGATGGATCTGCGATGACGGAAGCGTGCAGAATCAAGGCCGTCGTGCTGCTCAGCGGCGGACTGGACTCGACCACGTGCCTAGCCCAGGCGCGGCAGCGCGGGCGGGTGTGCTATGCACTCAGTGTCGCCTACGGACAATGCCATGACCATGAGTTGTCGTGTGCTGCGCGGGTCGCGGCGGCGCTCGGCGCCGAGGAGCATCGCACCGCGCACGTCGATCTCGGCAGCTTCGGCGGCTCGGCCCTGACGACGGATCTTGCTGTTCCCCTCGACCAAGATCCGATGGCCGCTGGGATCCCGACGACCTATGTGCCCGCTCGCAACACGGTCTTCCTATCGCTCGCGCTGGCCTGGGCGGAGGTCCTTGGTGCGCGCGAGATCTGGATCGGCGTCAACGCGATTGACTACTCCGGCTATCCCGACTGCCGCCCCGAGTTCTTGCGCGCGTTTGGGGAGCTCGCGCGAGTCGCCACGAAGGTCGGCGTCGAAGATGATGGCGCACCCAAGATCGTGGCGCCCCTGCTCGATCTCTCGAAGGCCGAGATCGTTCGGGCGGGCACAGCACTCGGCGTCGATTACGGCCTGACGTCAAGCTGCTACGCACCGACCCCGGACGGCGCTCCGTGCCGGCGCTGCGATGCGTGCCAGCTGCGTGCCGCGGGCTTCGCTGCCGCCGGCGTCCTCGATCCGCTGCTGGTGGCCTATCGGGACCTGCCCCCCAGGAATGTCGACGGTAGGCCAGCCCCATGAGCAGCCCGCCGCCATGCCGGACTTTTCGGCCGCGTTTCTAGTTTCCGATGGTCATCTGCAGGCCCTTCGTGAAGGCCACTGTCTGGCTAGCACCGGTGTCGAAGACAAAGCCCTGCATGTAGAGCTTCAGGCCGCACAGCCTCGGTACGTTGCAGGGGATCTTCATCGGCCAGCTGACGCCTCTGGCGGGCAGGGCGAACGTGAAGACCACGATGCCGGGCTTCATGAGGTCGAGTAGCAGCGTGCCGCCGAAGATGGTCTTGATGGCACCCTTGGAGGCTGCTGTCACTAGGCACGCACCCGTGGCCTTGCCGAGCGAGTTTCCGACGCGCAGCTGGATCGTCGTGCATGCCTTGGGAGGCGCGGACAGCGTAAGCGCCGGGACGCCGTTCGTGCCGGGCCAGCCTGCGCCGTAGTTGCTCCAGGTCGCTCGGTTCGAGCAGGCGTTGACGAGGATCTTGGTCGAGCAACGCGTCACGAGGCCACTGCGATCCTTGGCGGTGAAGAGAATCGTGTGCGTGCCGATCTGGTTGTTGGTCGGGGTCCACCGGAACACCGAGCTGACCGGATTTCCGGTTCGCGGCAGCGAGGGAGTGAACGTCGCTCCAGGCGGTGTGCCGATCGCGGTCAGCGTCACGAGATCGCTGGCGTTGGGATCGGTTGCCTTGACTGTGAACGTAACGGGGCTGCCGACGACTGCGCGGGTCGTGGTATTGCACGGAGTCGGTGCGACGAATTTCGGTGGTGCGTTGCCGCCGGTGATCTCGCCCAGGACGATCAGGCCGCCCAGTGCTGGTCCGGTCTGGATCGGACCGACCTCGATCTTGCCGCTTGCGATGTTGAAGCGATAGAACCGGCGGGTCGTGATGTCTCCGGCCCAGAACGACGTGCCATTCGGGTCGAGGTTCATGGAGAACCAACGATTCTGGCCGGTGGCGTCGTAGGTCTTGATCACGCGACCTTGCCCGTCGAGGCGCTTGATGTTGGCGAAGTCGGCTACGATGAGCCCACCGCTGCCGTCGAATGGCGGCAGCAGGCGGAGCGCGCACGCCACGAACGGGAATCGACTCCCGGGTATGGAGACGAAGTCGGGCAGCTGACGGTTGGCGACGACATCGAAGCGCTTGATCTTACGACCTTCGCTCGTGTACCACATCGTCCGTTGGTCCGCGGCGAGGTCGATCCAGTCGGTTCCGCGAGCATCTCGCTGCGGCCGAAACGTCGCCAAGAGCTTGCCGGTCGTGTCGTACTTGCGGATTGCCCGGTCGCCATCGGCGTGACCGACGTAGAAGTTTCCCGTGGCATCGAACACAAGCGATTCAGGGGTCGATCCAGAGGCGATCGTGCGCAGGACCTTGTGCGGGTGCGCCGCCTGATAGGCGACGACGCGCCCCCCTTGGAACTCTGTGGTCCAGAGATTGAACTTGGAATCGAACGCGCCACCGGCGGTGTTCGCACTGCGAAGTCCGCTGGTGATTGTCTCGACGAACCTCCCCGTGTTCGTGTACACCTTGTAGGAACTGTTGCCAGTGGCGGCGAAGACGTAGCCCTTTTGCCAGGCGCTGCTCGTGGACTGGGCGAACGCGCTGCCCGCGATCAGCAGGCAGGCTGCCGCGACAACGGGGGCGTGGATGGAGTTCTCGTGCATGAGGATTGCCTCTCTGAGTGATGAGTTGTGCGGGTCCGTACGAAACGGATCTGCGTCTGCGCGGAGGCACTTCGCGGTGGATGCTTGGCCCGCGACTGTCTCTTCCAGCACCAGCGTAGGACGGCGCGATTTCGGTCACGCTTTCTCGGATTTCTCGACCGGCCGTGCCGGCGAGCACCCCTCAGATGCTGTCCAGTCCGTCGATGTAGAAGCCGTCCGGGAGTGGCTTCCCAGTCCGGACCAGGCCGAGTGGGCCCTCGGCAACGCTTCCGAGGCGACGCGCCAGCGCCCGGCGCCACGGCGCGAGCACGGCGAGGTGAGTCGGCAACGCCGGCAGTAGCTGCAAGAGGCTGGCGTCATCGCCGCCGCACTCGTGCATGACGTCGCCAAAGTCCATCCCCTTACCGACGCACGCGTAGGCACGAATGCCGACGTCATCCAGGACCCAGGTTTGCGTGCGCGGAATCGCGAGCAGCGCAGCAAACTCGGCCAGTGTGCGTAACACCCGATTCGGTTTCGCGGCGTGGAGTGCGAGGAGGCTAGGCACGTCGCGTTGGTGCGCACGACGCACCAGGGCGTTGGGCTGGCCCGTGGCGATCCTCACGACGAGCTCCGAACCGCTCGGCTCGAAACCGGCTCGGCGGTAAAAACCCGGCTTGTCCGACCAGAGGATCGCGATCTTGCTCGGCGATCGATCGAGTGTGCTGCAGACCTCGGCGAGCAGCCGGCGACCCAGGCCTTGTCCGCGGTGTTCCGGCGCGATGACGACCGACCCGATCAGCGTCGTTGGCACCATGCCGCTCGTCGTGCGGACTCGAACCTCGAGCAGCGCCGCGTGACCAAGCAGCCGATTGGCTTGGCGCAGGACGATGGACTGCGCGTGGCCGCTCGGTGCGAACAGCCGGGGGTGCTCGGCAGTCAGGCCCCAGTCGACTCCGGGCATGAGCCACGACTCGACGAACGCCCGGTCGATGCCGAGCGCGTTTGGCGCGACGTGTTCGACGTCGAGCGTGCGGGGGCTCGGTGCGGTTCGCGTCACTCTTGCATGGCTCGTCGGAATGCGGCCTCGATCGATCGTTTGAGGTCCATGGCGATCTCGTGCGCGTTCGCTGCGTGCGCGACGGCCTTGTCGAGCGTGTCGACCGAGGTTGGTTCCGTCCCGTCGATCCGCATGCGATCCAGGGCCTCGAGCAGCGCTTCGAATCGCTTGGGGTCTGCGGAAGGCGCGTTGGGCCCGCGCGCTCCGAGATCCGCGACGCTGACTTCTGGGACGCGGCCGATGTTCGGGTCGATGGGCATCGATTCGTTCCGCCTTAGAGATAGTCCAGCAGTGTTTGCGAGATCACGCGGGCGCCAACGGCCAGCGAGGCCTGATAGGCCGTGTCCGTCTGCGTCATGCGGAGCACGGTCTCAGCGATGTCGATGTCCGAGTCACGACTCAGCGATTGCTGCAAGGTGAGCTCGAGCGTGGACATGCGGTTCCGTGTCAAGTCGAGCTGCGCGCTGCGCGCACCGAGATCGCGCAGCCCTTCGAGCACCTGGTCCGCGGCGCTGTCGAGTTCTCCGATCATTTCGGTGATCTTCTTGCCGACCTCTTCCTGGGAGAGGTTCTCCTTGTTGTTGAGGAGGTCGCGGAGTGCGATCAATGCGTGGAACGGATCGAACGTGCCGGCAAACACGACCTCGTCGCTGCCCGCGCGTGTGATGCCTGTGGCGTTGACGTTGAGCACTCGTCCCGTGGACGCGTGCCCGAGCTGCTGGTTTTTCTGCGTGAAGTCTACGTCCGTCCAGGTCTGGCCCGCATCCCAGCTCATGCGGGCCGTCGACGTGAGCGAGCCCGTGGTCGCGCCGCCTGTGTAGCCGCTCAGGTCCAGATACACGGGATCGCCATCGGGTGCGCCAACCGGCACGCGCAAGTTCGTGCTAGTTGCGTCGAACGGGACGGCCGGACCGCCGCCGATGCTGATTGTGCTCGGCGACGCAGTCACGGCAAAGGCGTGGCCGCCGAGCGCCACGGACGCCGTCGCGCCGGCGGAGATGCCAGCCGGCAAACCGCTGAATCCGGTGTGTTCGACGTCGAGTCGAGCGCGTCCTTTGCCACTGTCCGTGCCGGTTCCTGGCGCAGCACCGGTTGAGCCGGTGATGCGTGTATCGCCGCGTTTCGTGGACAGAAAAAAGTCACGCCCTGACTGTGAGATCACGACCTCTTGGCCGGGGGCGATCTCGATACCCACCTCGCTGGTGTTCCCCTCGTAGGTGACGAACGTCGCGTTGGCGTCATCGGTAAGGGTGAATGGCGGTTGCGAGGTGGAAGATCCGCCAAACAAGTACCTGTCACCAAGGCGTGAGTTCGAAATGCTCACGAGCTGCGTCAACATCTGTTGCACGCTGGCGCCTAGCGTCTTTCGGTCGGACGCGTTGAGGCTGCCGTTGGCTCCTTGGACCGCGATCCGCTTCGCCTCCGACATCAGCGACGTCGCATCTTCGAAGGCCGCAGAACCCGTCGTCAGGATGTCGCGCGCAATGAGCGCGTTCTCCTCGAAGCGGCGCACCGATTCGATGTCATTCTTGAGGGGCAGGATCCGCAGGAACGTGGTTGGATCATCCGAAGGGCGGTTGATGCGGAGCCCGGTCGAGAGCTGCTCGCGATAGCCGTTGAGTCGCAGTGCGTTGGTCGTGATTCCGACCAAGGCATTGCGCATGAGGATGCCGTGCGTGACGCGGAGTCCCATGGATCACCTCGCGAGGTTGATGAGCGTGTCGGAGACCTGCGTCATCACGTTGATGAAGCGCGAGGACGCTTGGAAAGCTTGTTGGAAGCGCACCAAGTCGACCATTTCTTCGTCAATGTTCACGCCGCTCACGGCTTCACGTTGGTTGGTCAGGAAGGTGTGCAGGCTGTCCTGGCTGACGAGGAGCTCCTTGGCCTTCTTGGCCTCGAAACCGATGTCGCTCGCGACCTCCGAGTAGAAGCCTTCGATCGTGCCGCCGTTGAGTGCGGCGAAGCTCTGCTTGCGCAACTCCTCGAGGCGTACGAGGTTGCCCGCGTCGCCGTGCGACTTGCTCGTCCCGTTGACCAGTGAGATCCCCGCAGCCAACAGATCCGGGTCGTCACTGATGCGTTTGGCCACGCCGAGGTCGGCTGCCGTGGATCCCGTAAAGAACGTGTTGAGTCCCAGCGCGACGAGGATGTCGGCGGTATCGGGATCCGCCAGTGTGTCGAGCGCGAACTGGTCCCCGGTCGTCTTGGAGATCGTGCCCGGGCCGAACGTCACTTCGAGCCCGTCGCCGAACTGGATTCGGTCGCCCGGCGAGTAGCCCTTTCCGACGTTCAAGGTGGCGATCTTGGTTCCGGATTGATCGAACACGCCGACCGAGAGTCCGTCGGTGACCCCGACTTGACCGTCGGCCTCGGCGACGAAGCGAAGGTGTCCGTTGCTCGTGCCCTTGTACTCGCCGGACACCGAGACCGCGACGCCGGTAGCGCGGCCGGTAGCGGTCGTTGCCGTCGGAAGGCCGAGAACTGCGGCCGGCGAGTTGGCGCCGTCGGTGACGCGCAAACTGCTGGCGGAGCCAGCCGACGACGTGACGAAACTGATCGTGTTGCCGACCACTTGGGCTTTCACGCCGAGCGTTGCCGCGCCGAACTTGGCGTTCAGCACGGACGCGAACTCGCTTGCCGACACGGCTGACGGTGTGTTGAAGTCGTTGCCGGTGAGCGTGATCGTTGTTGCAGCGGCCCCGTCGACGCTGATCTGAAAATCGGCGGGCAGGGTGTTCAAGTCGAACGGCCCGGAGTTCTTGCCGCCAAGCGCAGCGGAGGTTCCGGCGAACGTTCCAGCCGTGTTTGGGGCAGAGTCAAGCCGCTTGCTGAAGTCGAAGCCGAAGCCCTTGTCGCTCGTCATGCGCAGGCGCCCAGTCGGGTCGACCGTGGCGTTGAGGTGTTCGATAGACGAGATCGCGTCGGCGAAGTCCCCGAGTGTCATCGACGCCGGGTCGATGCCGATGCGGGATCGTTCGACGTTCCCGGACTTGAGGTCGGTGACCGCGATGAAGAGTTCCCCATTCGTGACGTCGAACGGCAGGCCGCCGAAGCTCAGGGGCTCGTCGGCGAACTCACCGTCGGAGTCGCCGTCGCGGATCGCGTTCTCTGACACCAGACTGGTGAACGGGCCGTTCTTGGCCATGCCGGTCGTGTGCACGCGATTGACCTCGAGGGCGAGCTTGTTGGCTAGCTTGTCGAAGTTCGCCAAGAGCTCGGGGATCGATCCGTCCTCGCTCTGCAGAAGCCCCGCGATCTTGCCGGCGGTGACTGTGAGCTTGTTGGACGAGTTGCCGATGCGCAGTTCGGTGCCGCCGTTGCCGTCCTTGATCGCGCGCAACGACGAGTGGGAGCCGCCGCTGACCAGGAGATAGCCACTTGCCAGGATGTCGAGCGAGCCGTCCTTGCGCTCGACTGCCTGGGTGTCCATGAGCTCGGAGAGCTGGCTGATCGCCGTCTCCCGTCGGTCGCGGAGGTCGTTTGCTGCGTGTCGCGATGACTCGAGCGTGAGGATCTGGGTGTTCAGTTTGGCGATGGTCTCAGCCAGGTCGTTCACTTCGTTGGTGAGTGCTCCGACTTCGCGGAATGTGTCACTTCGGAGCGACCCGAGGCGCGAGGCCGTCAGGTTGAATCCCGACGCAAGGCTTTGCGCCTCCTGGATCATGCCACCACGCAGGGCGCGCTGACCGGCGTCGGTGCGTAGCTTCGAGACGGCGCCGAAGAAGCGGTTCATGAGGCTGGAGATGCCGCCATCCCCTGGTTCGCCGAGAATGCCTTCGATTTCGGAAGTCCGCTGGTAGCCGACCGACGCCTGCCCGAACAGGCCGTTCTGTGTGCGGATGCGTGCGTCGAGTCGTGCGTCTAAGACGCGCTGCACGGTCTCGATGTTGACGCCGCTCCCAATGAAGAAGCCCGAGCCCGATCGTGTCGGAAAACTCGAGGCTAGCAGCGCTCGTTGCCGTGTGAAGCCAGGAGTGTTGACGTTGGCGACGTTCTGGCCCACTACCTGCATAGCCAAACGGGCGGCATTGAGCCCTCTGAGTCCCGTGCCGAATCCGAAGCCTAGGCCCATGATGTCCTCCTTTCCCGGGAGTCTCTCTTGTCACAGCGTTGCGTCGACGAGACGACCAGCTTGGTTGGGTTGGATGTGTCCGTTGCGTGCGTAGACCGACGTCGGGGCGAGCGCATCCGCGAGTCGGCCAAGCAGCCGCTCGTGGCAGAGCGCCGACCATTCGAGCAGGCTGGCACCGACACGCGTTTCGACCTCGAGTCGCTCCGCTGCGACGCGCGCGACCTCGGCGCGGCGCCGCAGCGTGTTGGCCTCCGGCCCGTGCAGTCGGCTGGCGATCTCGGTTACGCGAATCGCGCGAGCGTGAACCCCGAGCCGTTCGCCCAGCTCTTCCAGGACCTGGCGTTGCTCGCGGTCGAGCTCGTGTGCGCGTCGCGCGACCTGCTCGAGCCCCACGTTGGCGGCCTCGAGGTCGTGTGCCAACCCGCCGACAAACGACGTGCGGTGCTCGCGCAGGGCCTTGGTGATCGCATCGACTGCGGTCCCCTGTTGCTCCAGGTTGCGGGATAGTCTGGCCACGAGATCTTGGATGCTAGTGGTGTCATTCATGATTGGTCCCCGTGCAGGCGTCCTGCGCGTTTCCAGTCCGCTACGAGGGCGTCGGAGAGTCCGACCTGTCCGCTGGATGCCATGCGCTCGGCGAGCATCGTGTCGAACCAGCCTTCCTTGATTTGGGATCCGGCTGCGTCGCCGAAAATACCGTCACCACCCGAGGACGCGTTGCTGCGCATGTCACGAATCATCATGCGCAGGAAGATGGCTTCGAACTTCTGTGCAGTCTCGCGGGCGGATTGCTCGTTCGTGGTTGCATCGGGTGAATCGATCGGGCGTGGGGCGACGCTCGTGGAGCGTTGCAGCGGCATGGGTGCGTGATGAGCACTCCGGTCGAGTCGCATCGGCGCCTGCGGGGACGCTGGTCTGAGGGGCGGGAGCATGGGTCAGCGGGCCTCGAGTCTGCCATGGAGATTGCCGCTGTCGTGCAGCGCGGTGAGCACCGTGATCATCTTGCCGCCGTCGATTCCGAGCGAACGCAGCCCTTGGATCAGGTCGTCGAGCGACGCCGCACCGCCCAGACGGGTTGGCTTCCCCGAGTCCTGGGCGACGTTGATGCTCGTGAGCGTGGTTTGGCTCGTCTTTCCGTTACTCAGCGGACGCGGTTGCGAGACGAGGTCCTCTTCGGACACTTGGATCGTCAGGTCAGCGACTTGCACGAGGCATGGGCTCAGCGTCACGTTGCCGCCGACGACGATCGTGCCGCGACGCTCGTCCACGAGGATGCGGGCTTCGATCTCCGGAGTGACGCGGAGTTCTTCGATCTCGGCAAGCAGTGGCGTGTAGGCGTCCGGTGTGCGATACGCCCGTGACAGCCCGATGCGAACGTTGCCAGGGCCGTCGATCCGCGCGAAGCCACAGTTTTTGCGGCGGAGCAACTCGCTGAGCGCCCTCTGCACGCGGTACGCCATGCCCGCCGACGGGCGTCGGATGAGGAACGAGATCTCGCCGTGCTCGTCGATGATGTTGGGCAGCAGCGCTTCGACCGCGGGTTCGCAGATGCCGCCGCCGGGGATCGTGCCCGCGGTGGGGTGGTTCTGCGTGACGCGGGCGTTGCGGCCCGACGCGGTGAATCCGCCGACGACCAGTGGGCCGCTGGCGAGCGCGTAGACCTCGTCGTCACTACCACGCAGCTCGGTCAAGAGCAGCGTTCCGCCACGCAGCGACGTCGCTTCGCCGATCGCCTGGACCTGCACGAGCAACCGGGTCCCGTGCCGCGCGAAGGATGGTAGCGTGGCTGTGACCGAGACCAGCGCGATGTTGCCCGAGGCGACCTGATCGGTGCGAACCTTGAGCTTCATGCGTGTCAGAAAACTGACGAGGGCTTGGCGGGTCGCGACGGTGCCGTCGCCCGTGCCCTTGAGGCCCGTGATCAAGCCTCGCCCGGTCAGTGTGTTGGGGCGGATGTCGTGCAGGTCCAGGACCTCCTTCAGGCGAACCTGCAGGCCCTGTCCGACCGCGCCGGTGGCCGAACCAAGGACCGCGGCACACGCTAGGGCACGCGAAACCATTAGAATGGCCATATCAGCCACCATGCCGTCTCAATGATTTGCGCCACGGGGCCCTTGGTGACCGATTCCGTGTTCTTGCCGATGCCTTCGATTGCGACCTTCGCCTCGGCCACCTTGTTGGAAGGTACCGTGTTGTCGGCCTCCACATCGAAGGCTCGGATGATACCGCTGATTCGCAGGGACTTTTGTTCGTCGTCGACGATCACCGTCCGACGCCCTGAGATGATCAGATTGCCGTTGGGAAGCTTGTCGATGATGGTCACGGCGATGCGCGCTTCGAAGGTCTGGTCCTTCTCCTGCTTGGCGTTGCCCTGCTGACTCTGCTTGGACCGGACGTCGATCTTCGGGAGGATGCCGCCCTTGAATAGGTTGCTCTTCAGGTTGAACGCCTCGAGCGACGCTGCGAGCGAGGAGTTCTTGGACCGGTTGACCTTGTCTTCGTTCTTGATCTTGTGGGTTTCACGAATGACCACCGTGAGGATGTCGCCGATGTCGCTGGCGCTCAGGTCATCGATCAGGCCCTTGTGGACCCCACGCTTCTTTGCACGGGCATGGATTGACTGTGTTTCAACGATCGGAGCGGTGGCGAACAGCGAGACTAGGATTGCAGCGACGAGCTTCATTGGCGGGCCTTACGGGTCGTGGGAGCTGGGCGTTTCTTGTGTGAGGCGGCAATGGGCTGCGGCGACGACTTGCGCCGAAACAATGCCGTCCTTGGGTGAGCGTCGATCACCGCGAGGCCTGGGCCGAAGACCTTGGCGAGGATGGGAGGGGACTTCGGAGCCATGGTGATGGGGATCATTTCTCCGAGCGCTCCCGCTGCACGGGCGATGCCCTTGCGCGCGATCTCGACGCGGCCGAAACGGGCCACGACCGTGACGCTTTCGTCCTTGTGGACCATGGCCGGCGCATGCAGATCGGCGCGCGTGAGGATGTTACCAACGCGGATGTTGTGGGCCGCGACCTGGGTTCCGATCTGCTCGGGGCTGGTTAGAGGTTCCCCGTTCGTCGTCGCGATGTCCTTGCGCTCGATCCGATAGCTGCCCGAGTCGAAGGCCGCGCCCTTTCGGAGCGAGCGTGCGGCCACGAGAACCTCACGGAAGCGCTGCAGCCGGAAGCTCATGGGGACGCTGCTCACCACGGCGCCGTCCACGACGATGTCGACCCGAAGAAACGCCGAGGCACGCGCGAGCTTCCCGGAAGGGACGGTCGCCGTGAGACGGCGCTCGTGTCGTCCCTTGGGGACTCGCAGCCGCGGGACCCGCGTGCGAAGCAGCCAAACCGCGTCCGCGTCGCCGTTTTCGGCCAGCATCGCTCGCAGCACGGTCTC
>CAYSWE010000022.1:0-18800 GCA_964434515.1 uncultured Phycisphaerales bacterium
GCGTTGGTTGTCGATGCGAAACGCGAAGGAGGCAGCGATTCCGGCGAGACCGACGGCCAGGGCGAAGGCCAGCGGCAACGGCAGCTTGGGCAAGGTGCGGCGTGGCGAGCGGGGCTTCTTACGCGGCCCGAGCGCGGCGTCGAGACGGGTTGCGAGCACCCTCGGCAGGTCGGACGGTGGCGCCGCCGGCAGCGCCCCATCCCCCTGTTGCTCGGCTTCTGCGCGCGCGAGTTGCGCGCGTTCGTAGCGCGCCTCCAACGCCGTCGGCGCAATGCCAAGATACTCGCAGTGTGGCATCGGTGCATCGGCAAAGCGTTCGACCAAGAAGAACGCTTCGCGTTGACCGAGTGTCAGTCTGCGTAGCCACGCCGCGGCGTGTTCGCCCGGATCCTCGGCCCGGTAGCGCCGGCCGTCCAGGTGCGCTTGCGTCGTGCGCACGGCGAACAGGTGAAACCATGTCAGCTCTTGCACGACAAACAGCGTGCGATGGATGCGCTCGAATGCCGCCACGGTTTCGTCGTCGATCGCGGGATCGCCGGGGATCCGCGCCTCGACGATGGCGCGCACGGCCGGCGCGTGTCGGCGCACGAGTGTGAGGAAGGCGTCCCGTTGGCCGGCGCGCGTCTCGCGCACCAGGTCAGCGTCCGGATTGTTGGGGATTGGCAGCATCGTCGCGCTCAGCAAACGACATCGAAGCGCCGTTGGGAAGTGCTATGCTGCGCCGCCATGCGCATACTCCCTCGGAGCTCGGCTTGGACGAGGCTCGGCGTGATGGGGCTGGCCCTTGCGTTGGGGGCTTGCCGAGCGCCGCGGTTCAAGAAGCTGAGCGGCGGCCTCTCGCACACCGTCTTGTTTTGGTTTCGCAAGGACGCGCCGCGAACCAAGATCGACGAGCTCGAGCGTCTGTATCGCGAGGAGGTTCCTGGCCAGCGCGGGGTCGCGCTCGTGCTCGTCGGTCGCGCCCGCGCGTCGGACCGCAAGGTCGTCGACTCGAGCTACGATCTGTTCACGACCATCGTGTTTCTCGACGAAGCGGCCGAGCGTCGTTGGCAGAGCAGCCCGCTCCACGTCGGACTGCGCAAGCGTTTCTCACCGTTCTTCGACCACATCGTCGTCTACGACGCGCGTTGAGCCGTGTTCGAGCAACCATTCGATGTGCGTCAACACGCGGTGGATCATGCGGGCGTCGCGTGCCTGCAAGGCGTGCGTGCGAATCAGCCGTTGCAGCGAACCCGCCAGGTGCGGTTCGTGCGCACGAAACCGCGCGCGCTCGAGCACGTCGTGCGTGCGCTCGGCCAGCCGCTCGCGCTCGGTGCGGCTGGTGAAGCTCGGTCGCTTCGTGCCGGGCTCGGAGCTCGGCCTCGCGCGGAACCATTCCCACAGCGCGAGGCTCACGGCATGCGACAGGTTGAGCGAGTGCATGCCGGGCAGCTCGGCGCGCAGTAGCATCGTGCATTGCGCGGTCTCCTGAGCGTCGAGTCCGCTCGACTCATTGCCGAACACGAGCGCTGGGCGTGCATCGTCGGGAAGCTCGGCGACCTGGGATCCGAGGTGCTGCAGCGGGCGCACGAGCCGATCGCGACCGCGCCGCGCGGTGAGTCCGAAGACGTGTGTGCAGTCGCCGAGCGCAGCATCGAGCGAGCCGACGACGCGAGCGGAGTCGAGGTGCTCGCGGCACATCGACGCAGTGCAGCTTGCACCATCGAGATAGTCGGGCGCCGGCGCGACCAGCACGAGCGTTTCGAGTTCGAAGTTGGCGCAGAGTCTCGCGACGAAGCCGATGTTAGCACCGATGCGCGGCCGGGCCAGGACAATGCGCGGGCTCGGCGCGCTCATCGCTGTGCCTTGGGGCGCAGCCATAGCGCCATCGGCGGGTTCAGCCCGGCAATCCGCTCGAACCCTATGGGCCCTGCGACACTGTCGATCTGGATGACCAGGTCGGCGCCCGCGGTCGTGGCTGCCTGTCCGATCCACACACCGACGCGCGGCGAACCCGTCGTAGCCAGGTGCGGTACTCCGGCCGCGAATCGCGTCACGACCGCGTCGATTTGTCCGGGAATCGGCTGTGAGTCGAGTGCTGTCCAGCCGAAGTGGATGAAGGGGAACGCGCTCGTCAGTGGCATCGGTAAGGGTGAGAAGAATACGCGCGCAGGTCTACGCGGCACGATCGCGGCGCGCAGATCCGAGTAGAACGTCCCGTGAAAGACATCGCGTGTGGTCTGCGCGTTTCGCCAGACAAACCGGATCCAAACCAGGTTCGTCAGGCACTGGGCCAGCACGAGGCCGATGAGAACGCGACCGACGAGCGACCTCTTAGCCAGAATCGCCGCCAGGCCGAGCGTTCCAAACCACGCCCACGCGACACCGCCGAGCAGAGACCGCAGCACGTGTCCGCTGCCGTCGTCGGTCAGCGCGGCCGGCAGCGGAAATACGAGCAGCGCGACGAGCGCGTAGCGATCGAGGGCGCGTTGGGGCCACATTCGTCCGTGCGCCAGTGCTGCGACTCCGTTCCATAGTGCGGCGCCAAGCAGGGCAAACGGCAATACCCCAAGAAAACCCGCAAAGTGGCGGGGCAACGAGTCGCCGTGCAGCAGCAGGAACGATGGAGCCCAGTAGGAGCGCCAATGAGCGAGGAACGCGCTCACGCTCCCGACGAGGATGTGAGCGGCGCGGTCGGTCGTCGAGGCGTCGTCGAGATGGGCGAGCAGCAGTGGCAGCGCCAGCAGGCTGCCGACTCCGAACACCGCCACCCGCGAGCGCCAGCCGCGGGCGAACAGCAGTGCCGCTGCCGCTAGCAGGATTGGTGCGAGCACCTTGGGTGCCGGATAGCCATAGATGCCGACGACGAATCCGGCGAAGAACAGCGTCCAACCCAGTCCGGATCGGCGGCCAACGAGTGCCAGTCCGCAGAACATGGCCGCGTAGGCCGGTGGGCTCGTCGCACATTCCCACGCGAGGCACGGACCGACTTGAAACCACGGGAGCAGGCCGAAGCACAAGAGCCCGACGAACCCTACGGTTCTCGACTCGGTTCGCAGCGCGAGCGCGATGCCAAACAGCAGCGAACCGAGCGCCAGAAGCAGCGCCGAAAACCAGCGGGCGCGCTCCGGCCGGATGGTGACGCCGGCCCTTTCGAAGCCGGCCAGCATCCATGCATAGAGCGCGTGCTTGTCATCGCCGTAGTCCTCGAGGATCAGCGGCCAGCGATTCCCTCGGAAGTCGGTCCCGCCCGCGGCCAGGCAGCGTGCATTCCAGCAGTCCTGGTTTTCGTCCCGGTCAACGCCGCCGGGCCAGCCGGCGCCCACGCGCAGGCCGAGCACGACGAGCGTCAAGAGGAGCCAGGCAGCGAGAGCGCGCAACGACATGCCGCGGGATGTTAGCAGGGTGTCGTTCCGAAGAACGCATCTTCGCCGCGGGCCTCGCCGGTCGGCGGTTCATCTGCCCGGGTCCTCACGCGAGTTCGAGAAGCACCTGCAGTCTCAGGAAGTCGATCTTGCCAATGCGCACGCGCGTCGGATACCCCTCGGTGAAGGAGTAGAGTCGCTTGCCGGAACTCAGTTGCAGGGTGGCGCCCTTGATGACCGGGCGTTGGCCGATCGATCGCGACGGCAGGAATCCAGTGATGTTGAACTCCGCCAGGAAAACTTCGATTCCATAGCGGGAGACGCGCAGCACCTTGGCGTCGTGCCGTTCGCCAACGTGCGGATACATGTATTGGCATACCTTGAGGTCGCACATGGCCTGTGCGCCCATCTCGGCGACGTCGGCCTGCAGGGATGCGTGCATCGCCATCTCGTTCATGTCCTCGAGGAACTCTTCGGTGCGTAGCTCCTTTTCAGCCTCGGCGGCGCGGGTTTCGATGGCGTGCAGCCAGCGGTGCACGAAGAGGTCGGGATAGCGACGGATCGGCGAAGTGAAGTGCAGATACGCCTGGCGCGCCAGGCCCCAGTGCTTGGCGACGTCTTGGTGGTCCTTGACCGCGTAGCTGGCGCGTTCGACCAGGCCCATGATGCGTTGGATCAGTGCCTCGGCGTTGGGCCGCCGGCGGGCGATGCGGATGAGTCGCCCGACGTCGCGGCCCGAGAGGCGATCCTTGTTGGGCACACGGATGGCGTGTTCGGCCAGCATGTTGACGATGGCGTCGATCTCCTCCGGATCCTTCGGTGGGTGGATGCGGTAGATCGTCGGCAGACCGCGCTCGCGAAACAGATCGCCGACGGCTTGGTTGGCGGCGAGCGCCGTCTCCTCGATCAACGTCATCGAGAAATACTTGGGCGCATCGACGATCGCACTCACTTCGTGATCGGCATCGAACTCGAACTTGCGTTCCCGCGACTGCATGCGCATGGACCCCTTGGCGTCACGGATGGCCTGCTGCTTGAGGGTCCAGTCGCGGAACATCTCGAGCGACGGGCGCAGGTACTCGATCGCCTGCACCTCGGCCGTCTGCTTGCCGTCGAGCAGGTCTTGCACGACGCGGTAGGTGTTGCGCTGGACGCTGCGGATCACACTCTTGTGTACACGCGACGCCACGCGCTTGCCGTCCGGATCGAACTCCATGACAACGGAGTAGGCCAGGCGATTGCGATTTGGCACCAGCGAGCACAGGCCGTTCGACAGCTTTTCAGGCAACATCGGTACGACCTGGTCCGGCAGATAGACGCTGGTCGCGCGCGCCAGCGCCTCGCCATCAAGCGCGGTCTCCGGCCGGACGTAGTGGCCGACGTCGGCAATGTGCACGCTGACCTCGTGGTTGCCGTTGTCGAGCATGCGAATCGCGACTGCGTCGTCGTAGTCTTTGGCGTCAGCGCCGTCGATCGTAAAAATCGTCTCGCCGCGCAGGTCGACTCGGCCGACAAAGTCGGCGTCGTCCGGATCTTCCGGGAGCGCCGCGACCTCGGCTTCTACGTCTTCCGGAAACACCGTGCGAATGCGAAACGAGGCGAGAATGCCCATCTCCTCGGACTCCGCGTCGCGGTAGACCGCGGGGCCCGTTGTCATCGGGCCGAACGCCGGTGGCCGCCGCGCGATGCGGTCGGCGGGCGACTCGCCGTATCCATCGACGTCGTCGAGTTCGACTCCCTCAAAGGTTTCGAGGGTCCAGCCGCGATCCTCCGGCTGGTTCGCGTCAGCCTCAGGCTCTTCGCCGCGGGCGCGCGCCAGGTCCTGGAAGCTGCTGAGCGAGGTCGGCTTGGGCTTGTCGGATCGGTTTCGCTTGCCTTTGCCCATGCCGGTCAGCATACCCTCTCGCCACGGCTTCGAGTTCAGATGTCGAGCGTATAGAACCCGGCGGCTCCCCAGAAGCCAACCAGGAATGAGCGCGGATTTGTCGTCCGTTGGCGCAGGTGCCAGGTCAAAGAGCACGGATAGAGCCCGCGGTCGAGGAAGGCCCAGGTCGCGCCACCGTCGTCGCTGCGCAGGATGCCGGTCGTCGACGTGGATTGGAAGGACGTGTCGC
The DNA here is from genome assembly GCA_964434515.1 of uncultured Phycisphaerales bacterium. Lineage (GTDB taxonomy): Bacteria > Planctomycetota > UBA1135 > UBA1135 > CAYSWE01. Next base: position 5,459 of record CAYSWE010000022.1, read on the forward strand.
CGATCCACAACGCCAGCAGCCAAGTCGTGCCCTGGCTGCCCTCGATGATGTGGATGTCATGCACCAGCGCGTTCTTGCCTGGCGTCTGGATCCGTTCCCATGTGACGTTGCCGGTCGCGGAGTAGTTCTTGGTGCGGTAGAGCTCGCCGGTCGTCGTGCCGACCAGCAGCGTGCTCGGGTCGGACGGCCGGAACGTTCCGCTACTGAAGAACTTTCCTGGCGCAAACGCCGCGAGTCCCAGGCTCTTGGCGCCGGCTCGCCCCGTCGCCAGCGCATCGGTAGAGACCCAAACGTCGGTCCCCAACACCACGACCTCGGCCGCTGTGGTCGGGTGCGGGGTCATCTGCAGCGCGGCGACGTTCTGCGGAACGTCGTTTGTCCAGCGCTGAACCCAAGTGGCGCCCGCATCCGACGAGGAGTAGATGCCGGCTTCGGTTCCGGTGACTGGATTCTCGGACACGGCGTAGACGCGGTTGCTGTCTGCCTTGGAGAATTTGAGCCATTTCAGCTGCTTCGTTCGTGTCAGGACCTTGCTCCACGGTCCGGCCGTTCCGGTTGTGCTCCGATAGATGCCCGCATTGTGGGTTGTGGCCAAGAGATTGGTCGAGCTTCCCGGTGCGAACTCCAGGTCGAGCACATCGATGTTGCTCAGGCTGCCGATCTCCGTCCAGGTAGCGCCGCCGTTGGTGGTCTCCAGTGTCTTGGATGTCCCCGGAAATGCGGCCCCGCTGGTGAACACGAGGTGGTTCGCGTCATTCGGGTCTTCGGCGATTGCGAGACTGTCGGTTGCGTGCACGCCGCTCGAGACCTCAGTCCAGCTCGTCCCTGCGTTGTTCGACAGGAAGACGCCATCATTGACGGAGCAGAACAGTAGGCGCGAGCTGTTGGTGGGGTCCAAGACGATATCGAACGCCGATGCGCCATTGAGGCCGGTCGTGCGCTTGGTATAGCTGCTACCACCATCGGCGCTGTAATGGAAGCCCCACTGTGTGCTGCTCGCGACCCACGTCGTCCCCACATAGAGCTGATCCTGGGCGACACTGGCACCGCTGACTGCCTCGAGCTTGGTCCACACGAAGCTGCGAATTCCGCCGGTCGTTGGATTGTTGATGACGGTGTAGTTGGCGGCCACGAAGCCTGTGGCCCTACGGATCCATCCGGAGAAAAAGCCCACGTAGACGGCGTTGGCGGTCAGGGCGAGGTCCGAGAGCACGGGGCTCGTGCCAACGGGTGTGCCAATCACGGTCCAGGTCGTTCCCCCGTCGGTACTGTCGTAGACGCCGCCATGCACGGTGCCTACAAACACGCGACCGGCGCTGCTGAGCTCGACCGCTCGGAAGTCGGTCTCGGATCCGAATGCCGTGGAGCTGATCTTGGAGAAGTCACCGCCGCCATTGGTCGAGCGGAACAGGCCGCTGCCGGTCGCCACCCAGACCTGTCCGCCGTTGGTCGGATGTACTGCGAGATCATGGATCTTCTTTTGGCTCGTGCCGCTCGTCGGAAGGCCGTTGCCGACCTGCGACCAGGTAGCACCACCGTCGGTCGTCTTGATCAAGCCCCGACCGAAGTGATTCGGAGCATAGAGAATCGCGGCATTGGATGGATCAAATGTCAGCGTATAGGACGACCAGTTGAGCGGCGGGCCTTGCTGCAAGGCCCAGGTGGTTCCGGCGTTGGAAGATTTGTACAGCCCGCCGCCGTCGTCGGCGCTCGCCCACAGTTCGTTTGGGTTGGACGGATGGAATGTCGCCGTCGCCACTAGGCCGCCCGACGGACTGATTTCCTTGTAGTCGGTGACGAAGATGCGCATCGTCGCGCTGGCGCTCGGCGTGCCGGCAACGAGTGCGCGGAAGTCGAAGTGGTCCTCGCCGACGTAGCCGCTGTTCGGTGTGTAAGTCAGGTTGGGGGCGCTCCCGGAGAGGGTGCCGTGGCTGGGATTGGTCAGCACTGCATAGCTCAGGGACGCGCCCTGCTTCGCGGCCTTTCCGGTCAACACGACTGGGCTTGCCAGGTTTTTTGCAGTGTCGAGGGACGCCGAGATGGCCGTCGGCGGTGAGCTACCCCCGCCGCCGCCGCCACCACAGGAACTCGCGACTAGGACGAGAAACAGAAGGCATCGAACGTTTGGAGTGGAGGGCACGTGTCGGCTCCCAAGTGGTCGGGCGAATCCAGACTCGATTCTGTTCTTTTCGGATCCCGAACGGGGACTGAGAAGCTGGATTTCCATATCGGGAATGATTCCGGGGGATCCGTGCACCGTTGCGTGGCCGATTCGTCCATCGGATTCTTGAATCGACTCGTGTTGGTCGCGCGTGGCGGCCAAAATCAAGGAATGACCCGACCCGATCCGACACAGCTCCCGCACCTCCTGGCCCTGGTGGACGATGACTCTGCGTTTGTCGTCCGGACTGTCTTGGCCAAGCTGCGCGAGTTCGGCGACGAACTCGCGCAGGAACTCGAGCGCCTTGAGCCTCCGCCGTCGCGCGAGCGGATCGCCGCGTTGGTGGAACAGGTCCAGGCCGGCGAGCAGGCGGAAGGCGGCAATGCCGAGGGCGGGGTCACGCATGGCGAGGCCGGCGGCGAGGCGCTCTTTCGGCCCGGCGATCTCGTCCGGCACCGCCGGTATGGCTATCGCGGAGTTGTCGTCGACTTCGATCCCGTGTGCCGGGCCAGCGAGGAGTGGTACGCCAGGAACCGCACGCAACCCGATCGCGACCAGCCTTGGTACCACGTGCTCGTCCACGGCTCCACCATGGTGACGTACGCGGCACAGGCAAGCCTCATGGCCGACGAATGTGGCGAAGAGATCGAGCATGGCATGCTGCCGGTGTTCTTCGACCGCTTCGAGAGCCATCGCTACATTCGCAATGAGACGGAATGGCCGGGGTTTGCCTAAGGATCTTCGGGGCTTGATCGCGGCGTTCTACCCCGTCGCTTCCATCTTTCCCGCGCCGGCCGATGATGGCGCTGTCGAATCTCGTCTTCGGAGCAACGTCTTGGTCTTGCGCTTCCGTCTCGTTCTCGTGTTCCTCTGTAGCGCCCCGCTCGCGCGTGCCCAGCGTCCGGCGATGGTCACGACCACGCGCGTCGTCCGACACTTGTTTCGGCCGACGATCGATGTCCTTGGCGAGGTCGAGGCGATTCGCAGTGTCGACGTCAGCACCGAGATCGGCGGCTTGGTCGAGCAGTTGGATTTCACGGAGGGCAAGTTGGTCAAGGCCGGCGATCCCCTGCTGCAGTTCCGAACCAAGATGCGTGAGATCGGGCGGCGGGTCGCCGAGGCACGGCTGGCGGCAGCGAAGCAACAGTTGGCCGAGTACCGGCGCGGGAGTCGACCGGAGGAGATCGTCGCGGCCGAGCGCGCCGTCGCGGAGACCGAGGCTCGCCTGGTCGAGGCCAAGGACGACTTGGCGCGGGAGCGCGCCAAGCTTCGTTCGGGGATTGGTTCGAACAAGGTCCTCAGCGCCGCGGTCGCGCGGGCTGCCAGTCTGGCCGCGACGCTCGGGCAGCTCGAGGCGCGCCGCGACTTGGTCAAGAAGGGGCCGCGCGCCGAGGTCATCGCGCGTGCCGAGGCCGACGTTGCGATTCGCCGGGCCGAGCTCGATCAGATCGACGATGAGCTTCGTCGAGCCAAGATCGTCGTGCCGTTCGACGGAGTCATCACGCGCAAGCTGGTGGAACGTGGCGCCTACGTGCGACCGGGCGACCCCGTCGCGTCGGTTGTGCAGCTGGACCCTGTGCGCGCCTCGGTGGCCGTTCCGGAGCGCTACATTGCGACGGTAGAGCGTGGCGCCGAGTTGGAGCTAACGCTGGATGCTTTCCCGGGCAAAGTCTTTCAGGCGCGCGTGCAGGCGATCATCCCGACCGGAGATCCGTTGGCGCGCAGCTTCCCGGTGCGTTTGCGTTTGGCCAACCACGACCAACGGATTCTGCCGGGGATGGCCGTTCGCTTGCGTCTGCCGACTGCCGAGGGACGCAAGCAGCTGGCCGTGCCGCGCGACGCGCTCGTGCATTCGCCGATGTTGGCGCTCTACAAGGTCGTCGACGGCAAGGCGCAGATCGTGCCTGTGCGCACCGCTGCCAGTGATGCTGGCTTTGTGCAGGTGTTGGGGGCGATTGCCGAGGGTGATGAAATCGTGTTGCGCGGCAACGATGGTTTGCGACCGGGCCAGCCTCTGATCGTGCGCGCGGCGGCGACCAAACGATGAACCTCATCCGGCTCGCAATCGGCAAGCCCGTCAGCGTTCTCGTTGGCGTGATTCTCGTCGTCCTGTTTGGCGTCGTGTCCGTGCTCGGTTTGCCGGTGCAGCTCACGCCGACCGTGGATCAGCCGATCATTAGCGTCAACACGCTCTGGGAGGGCGCGTCGCCCCAGGAGATCGAGCGCGACGTTGTCAACGAGCAAGAAGAGCGTCTCAAGGGTATCCAAGGCCTGCGCAAAATGAGCTCGACGTCGCAGCGCGGGGCCGGCAGCATCGAGCTCGAGTTCGCCGTTGGCCAGGACTCGTCGCGGGCCTTGCTGGAGACCAGCGAGAAGCTGCGGCAGGTTCCTAACTACCCAGAAAACGTGCAGCAACCGGTCGTCGCGGCCGGCGAGACGCGGGGCGCCAACGCGATCGCCTGGTTCATCCTGCGGCGCACGCCAGACTCCAAGGTCCGTCCCGACGACATCATCCGGTTCCGCACGCTGCTCGACGAGGAGGTCAAGCCGCGGCTCGAGCGCGCCAAGGGCGTGGCGCAGATCGGTATCTTCGGCGGTGTCGATCGCGAGGTGCAGATCCGGGTTGATCCGTTCAAGCTTGCGTCGCGCCGGCTGACGATGCTGAACGTGCGCGACGCGATTCGCCGTCACAACGTCGATGTTTCGGCCGGCGATCTCGAGGTGGGGCGGCGGGCGAGCCGTGTACGCACGGTCGGCAAGTTTCGCTCGGCCGACGCGATCAACGGTCTTGTGATCGCCCGGCGCGGAGGGCAGTCGGTCTACCTGCGGGATGTTGGCCATGCGAGCTTTGGCTACAAGGACCAACGCCGCATCGTGCGCGCCAACGGCGAACCGGCCATCGCGATGAACGCAACGCGCACCAGCGGCAGCAACGTGATCGAGGTCATGAAGGGCTTGCAGGCGGCCGTTGCCGAGGTCAATCGCGATCTGCTGGCGAAACAGGGACTACGGCTGGAGCAGGCCTACGATCAGACGGAGTACATCTACTCCGCGATCGATCTCGTGGTGCAGAACCTCTGGGTCGGTGGCTTGTTGGCGGTGCTCGTCTTGCTGGTATTTCTGCGGGAAGGGCGGAGCACGCTCGTGGTCGCGGTCGCGATTCCGATCAGCGTCATTGGCGCGTTTCTCGGGCTAGCAGCGCTTGGTCGCAACCTCAATGTCGTATCGCTGGCGGGCCTTGCGTTCGCGGTCGGGATGGTCGTCGACAACTCCATCGTCGTGCTCGAAAATATCGATCGGCACCGCCAACTTGGTAAGCCGCCGTTCACCGCGGCGCTCGACGGCACGCGCGAGGTCTGGGGCGCGGTTCTGGCGTCGACGTTGACGACACTCGCGGTGTTCATCCCGGTCGTGTTCGTTCAAGAAGAGGCCGGGCAGCTGTTTCGCGACATTGCCATTGCGATTAGCGCGGCGGTTTTCATGTCGCTGCTCGTGTCGGTGTTGTTCATCCCGATGGTGTCGGCGCGCCTCGCGTCGCGGGCATCGGCGCAGCAGGCGCACGGTTTGTTCGGCCTGGTGGCGTTCGGAACCTGGGTGACGCACACGATCGCATCGACGGTTGCATGGATCAATCGGAGTGTCGTGCGCGCCGCGCTGACCGTTCTGGTTACGACGGTGCTCGCCGTCGCCGGATCGATCTTGCTGGTGCCGCCGACGTCCTATCTCCCGGACGGAAACCAGAACCTCGTATTTGGCTTCATGATCACGCCGCCGGGATGGAGTCGGGCCGAGTTCGTTCGCATCGCGAAGACGATCGAGTCGCGTCTGGCACCATATTGGAGTGTGAAGCCGGGCGAGAAGCCGAGTCCTTCGTTGCAGCGGCCGGCCTGGTATCACGGCGAGGGCACGGTCCCGGGCATCGAGAACTTCTTCTATGTCGCGCTCGAGAGTGTGGCGTTTCTTGGTGCGCGGAGTCGCGAGGGCGACAACATCAAGCCGCTGATCGACCTGCTACAACACGCCGCCGCGGACATCCCGGACATTATGGTGTTCGCTCAGCAGACGTCGCTGTTCGCTCGTGGACTCTCAACCTCGAACTCGATCGATCTCGAGGTCTCGGGGTTCGACATCGGCGAACTCGAGCACGCGGCGGGTGCCCTGACCGGGGCGATTCTGCCCAAGCTCGGCTATCCGCGGCCCGATCCGGCCAACTTCCAGCTGGGTGTTCCGGAAGTGCAGGTCGCGATCGATGAGGCGCGTGCCGCTGATCTCGGACTTGGTGTGCGGGACCTCGGCTTCATCGTGCGGAGCATGGTCGATGGCGCCAAGGTGAGCGAGCTTCGGGATGCGGGCACGACGTTGGACGTCAAGCTCATGCCCTCGTTCGAGAAGGAGCGGCCGTGGCAAGAACTCGCGGAACTGCCGATCTTCACGCCCGCGGGTCGCCAGGTCCCGCTCGCGGCCATTGCCAAGCTCACGCCGACGACGAGTCCGAACGAGATCAAGCACATCGAAGAGCGGCGCGCGATCAAGCTCATCGTGACGCCGCCGCGGGGGATGGATCTGTCGACGGCGATGCACACGCTCGAAGACGACATCATCCCGAAGGCACGCAAGTCCGGCGCGGTCGGCGAGAGCGTTTCGACGTTCCTGTCCGGGACGGCCGACAAGCTCGTCGCCACGCGGCAGTCGATGCAGTGGAACCTGCTGCTCGCGCTGGCGATCACCTACCTGTTGTTGTCGGCCTTGTTCGAGAGCTTCCTCTATCCGTTCGTGATTTTGTTCTCGGTGCCGCTTGCTGCGGTTGGCGGCGTCGTGGGGCTCAAGCTTGTGCATCTGTGGAGTGGTCAGCGTCTCGATGTCTTGACGATGCTCGGTTTTGTCATTTTGATCGGCACCGTCGTCAACAACGCGATTCTGATCGTGCATCAAGCGCTGCAGAACATGCGCATCGGCGGCGACCGATTGCAAGAAGCGCTGCGTTCTTCGGTTGCGACGCGGATCCGGCCGATCTTCATGTCGACGTCGACTTCGGTGCTCGGCATGGCTCCTTTGGTGTTCTTTCCCGGTGCCGGTAGCGAGCTCTACCGCGGCGTCGGTAGCGTCGTAGTCGGCGGCCTGATTGCCTCGACGCTGTTTACGCTCTTTGTCGTGCCAGCGCTGTTTCGGCTGGTCTACGGGGCGCGCACGCGCGTGGTTGGTTCGGTCGCTGGGGATTCTCCCGAGACTGGTCACGAGTCGTTGGCCCCCGCCGAACGTCGTGCTGGGGCATGATCCGCACGGTTCGGGCGCAGGCGGGCATGGTGGCGGAGTTCCCGGAGTTTGTCGCGTCGCGCTGGATGCGCGGTGGCCACCGCATGACGTTGGCTTCGCTGCTGCCGCGCAAGCACCGTGGGGCGGGTGCCGCGCTCGAGCGGCGGTTGGTTCGGGTGGACGCCGAGACGCAGGTCGTTGCCGTGTATCAGTCGGCGCCGGGTGCGACGGCCACGATCCTGTTTGTTCACGGGTTGACCGGCTGTAGTGAGTCGGCCTACATGATCGGCGCGGCTAGCAACGCGCTCGCTGTTGGGTTGCACACCGTGCGACTCAATATCCGCAACTGCGGCGGCACGGAGCATCTGACACCGACGCTCTACCGGGCAAACCTGACTGCCGACATCGAAGCTGTGGCGCGTGCGCTGCGCGCCGAGGGACACGGCAGCATCGTCGTCGTGGGCTGGTCACTCGGCGGCAACATGGCGCTGCGACTCGCGGCCGAGCTTGGCGAGCAAGACGACGACCTGATCGCTGGCATCGTCACCGTGTCGCCGGCGATCGACTTGCCACGTTGTGCGAACGCCATCGATGCGCCGGGTAGCTGGTTCTATCGACGCTACTTTCTGCGCGAGCTGCGTCGCAAGATGCGGCGCAAGGCGAGCTTGTTTCCCGGGCGCTTTGACGTAGCGCGGCTGCGCGGGATCGAGACCATGCGCGAGTTCGACGATCGCTTCACCGCGCCGGATGGCGGCTATGTGAGCGCCGCCGACTACTACAGTCGGGCGAGCGCGTTGCCCGTGCTCGAGTCCATTCGGATTCCGGTCTGCATCTTGGCGAGCCGCGATGACCCGCTGGTGCCATTCACCTCGTTCGACGATCCGCGCGTGCAGGACCATCCGCATATCCGGCTGGTCGCCACGGATCACGGCGGGCACTGCGGGTTCTTCGCGGCCAAGCGCGGTCTGGATGCAAGCCGCTGGTGGGCGGAGCACCGCGTCGTCGACGCTGCTCGATGGATCTTGGGCGGCTGAGACAGGGCTGTAAGGACACCTCCTCACCCCTGTAGCGTGGCGCGTGGTTGTGCGGGTGGAAGGAGGATGTCTCTGTGGCGACCGGCGGAAAGCCGGCCGCCGCTATCGCGATGGTCCGACCGCGAAGGTCAGTGGTATCGACGCACGATCGGTGCGAGCAGGCGGCCGGTGCCGCCCGGGACGGTGACGGAGATCTTGCGGGTTCTTCGGTCCATGCGGAACACCTGCTTGGTCTGGACGTCCTGCACCGCGCTCGCGCGCCAGAGGCCGATGCGCCGCAGGTCGAGCTCGACCGTGGCGGGCGCAACTCCGCCGTTTGCTGCCACCAAGCGAATTGACCCGTCCTTGGCGCGCCAAGCGGTGGTTGGCGCCGCCGGCTTGCGGAAGGTCTGGTCGACGAAGGCGTTGTCGAACGGGCGCTTGACGATCACGTCGACCATGTCGCCGCCGCTGACCGGGCTGTTGAGCATCTCGCCGAACACCATCCAGGGGCGGGCGGCGCGGCGCAGTTGGATCAGCTTCTTGAGGAACTCGCCGTGGTGGATGAAGGCCGCCAGGATGACCGGTGGCAGTGGTAGCTCGAAGTAGAGCAGGCCTTGATTGAGCACGAGTTCGCTGTGGTTTGGGATGCCGCCCCACGTGAATCCTTCGGCCAGCAGTCGTGAGATCGCGTGCTTGGTCAGGTCGCCGAATGCGTCGGGAACGAAGATCAGCGTCTCCCAGCCGAGGCCTTCTTCCGCCGGCCAGAACAGGGTGTAGCCGCTGTAGACCGTCTGGAAAAACGGCACGCCGCGGGTGCGCGCTTCGTCCTTGAATGCGCGCCCGATGATGCCGACGGGGCCCTCCCCGAAGGATGCGACCGGAATGAGCCACTCGAAGGCCGCCTCGTGCGAGAGCGCCATCTCACGCTTGGCCTCATGCGCGCCGTGCTGGATCTGCGCCATGACCTCCTTGTAGCCGAGGTAGCTGGATTCCGTCACACCGACCGGTTGGCCGGCCGGGCGGCGCCAGTCCGCCATTCCGGCATGCGCCGGCGCGTCACAGAAGAAGCCCGACATCGCGCTTGCCGTAGAGTGGAACTTGCCGAGGGATTCCCAGTGCTCTTGCAGCTTCTTGGAGGACATGTCCATGAGGACGGTGCTCCCGAACAAGACGGATTGGCCGTTGCGATCCTCGATCACCTCGGTGTTGAGCCCCTTGGGCAGGTAGAACGGGTTGCGGATGTCGAAGAGCCCAGGGTTCGTGTAGCCCATCGTGCGAACGCCAAGCTTGAGGAGCCTCTGCACCTGGCTCGTCGTCGCCGGCAGGGGATAGTAGGAGCCGTCGAGCCCGAGCAAGGAGGTCAGGTCGCGCCAGAAGAACAGGCTGACCATCATGTTTTCGGCGCCGAACTTCGCCTTGAGCCGCACCAGGTTGAGCAGCGGGTCGGGAACGGAGAACGTCGGGAACCAGCCGTATTGCTCGGTGACCAGGACGTCCAGCTTCTTCATCCATGTGGGGACGTCGCGGCGCGTCTCCAGGCGTCCCTTCTCGAGGATCCCGCCCTCGCCGTGCGCATGGGCCTGGAGCCATTTCCGGTAGAACTTGGCGGCCGGATACCAGCCGGCCATGCGACGGCGTGGGTAGGAGTAGAGGCAAATGCGCGTCGGCGCGAGCGTCCGCGCAACCTTGCCGCCGACATTGCTGTTTGGAAGGACGTATTCCATCGCGGCCGTAATGGTCTTGATCTCGGGCTGGCCCGAGCGGCCGCTTGCGTAGACAAAGTGCTTCGGGGTCGTGCCGCGTGGGTCTTTGGCGAACATCATCATGCCGGTGCCGTCATCGCCGTAGTAGGCGGTCACCTGCATACTGTTGCCGACGAAGGTGTCCACCGGCTTGTCGACCGGAATCGAGTCCGCAGGCTCGACGAACTCGCCGCCGCTGAACACCGGGATGAGCAACGCCTGCTCGCCGGGCATGTCTTTGAACTTGAACTCGAACCCTAGCGCCGACACCGCGAGGTCCTGGCGCGAGGTCTTGACGCGCGCTGTAAGATCCCAGCACACTGGATAAAAGCGCGGCCCGAGGACGTCGACCTCGGCCTGAACGCGAAACGCTCCGAGCGCGGGTGTGGAGAAGTTTGCCGTGAGGAAGTGGCGCAAGCCGTGATGGATCCGACGCACGCGCCAGCGGACGCCCGGTGTGCTCCGGTCGAGGAGGAAGCGCGCTTCGGACGAGCCATCGGTGGCCTTGAGGACCTTCAGGCTCAGGCTAGGGCCGCGCAGCGCGCGCCACGCGGCGCCGTACGGCAACCGCGGCAGGAACTGTCCAGTGGCCGGAAGCGCCATCCCTAGCAGCGCGATTCCGAGGAGAAGGGAACGGCCCGATGCGCCGGTGAGGGGCATGCCGGTGGGGGAAGAGACGCAGGACTTCATGTGGCCTCCTTGCAGCTGTGACGTCGCGATTCTAGCGCGAGCGCGCCGCACGTGTAGAGCGGAAGCGCGGGACTGGTTGCGCGTCGGCGCATACGTCCTGCTACATTGTCGGCTCGACGAAGCGTTGTTTCTGGCCGAGCGGAGATTGCCTGCCCCATGAGTATTCGTGCCCGCAAGAACCTGTTCCTCGTCCTGGTCGTCGTCTTCTTCGTGCAGACCTGGCTCGTCTACACCGACCCCGCGGGTCGCGCGACGCCGCCGCTGTCACGACTCGCCGCCGCGGGGCGTGCGATCTGGCTCGAACACAACTGTCAGAGTTGTCATCAGCTCTACGGTTTTGGCGGGTTCCTCGGGCCAGACTTGACCAACGCGAGCGAACGGCTGACGCGCGCACGGCTCGACACGGTGTTGTCCGTCGGCGCTGGGCAGATGCCGGCGTTTCATCTGTCCGAGCAGGAGCGCGGCGCGGTCGCCGCGTTCCTCGCCGCGATCCACAGTACGGGGATTGGTCAGCTCAGAGGCGCGCCTGCAATCGCCGTGACCGAGATTCTGGACCAGGCGATCCAAAACGCAGTGCGCGCTGGCGGTCCGGCGCTGAGTGTGGACGAGGCGTGCGGTAAAGAGATCCTCTTGGAACAGAAATGTCTGGGCTGCCATTTGCCAAATCCGCGTTCTACGAAGCGCGCGACAGACATGACGCGTCTTGTGCCGAAACTTGGACCCGATGGGATCAAGGCGATTCTTGGTGTTGGCATTCCGGCCAAGGGCATGCCGCGCTTCGACTTCGTGGATGCCGACCGGGATCACCTCATCGCGTTTCTCGCCTGGTTTGCGCGCAACGCCGACGCGGTGCGCCGGGCATTTGTCACCGCGACCCCCTCGCCGGAAGAAGGAGCTGGTCTACCTTGGTTCGAATATACGAAATGAATCGATCCGTCTTCAAGTCGAGTGAGCGCATGGTGGTCGTCGTCATGGGTAGCGCGCTCGCCTGCATGCTGCTGTCGATCCTCATGGGTGGTTTCGGCGCGTTGTTTTATGTGCCTGCGATCGGTCGTGCGATGTCTCGAGCCGGGCTCAGCCTCGTGCAGCTGCGCCCCTTGCACACTACGTTTGCGTCGGCCTGGCTCTATCTGGGCTGCGTCGCGTGCATCTACTCTTATCTGTTTCGCGAGTTTGGTGAACCGGACGTCGGTGATCGCCGGCGTTTCCGTGTCCACATGGTCTGCTGGGGCATTGCTGGACTGGGTTCGCTCGTCTCGCTGCTGTGTGGTGTTGGTTCGGGGCGTGAGTATCTTGGCTTCCATCCGATCTTTGCAATCTTCATGGTGGTGGGATGGGGCTGTTTCTTATGGACCCTGCTGCGTCGCGTGCGTCACGGGTTTTGGGCGCGACCGGTCTACGTGTACATGTGGACGACCGGCGCCGTTTTCTTCCTCTATACGTTCGTGGAAGGCCATCTGCACTACTTGCCATGGGTTGGTTCACGCCCGATCGCCGATCTGCAAATCCAATGGAAGTCGTGCGGCACGCTGGTCGCATCGTTCAACCAGATGGTCTACGGCGTGATGATCTACGTCGGCGAGCGACTCTCGGGGGACAAACGAGTCGCACAGTCGCGGCAGGCGTTTGCACTCTTCGGCCTTGGGTTGCTGAACTCATTCACCAACTACGCGCACCACACTTACCATCTGCCGCAGTCGCACATCATCAAGTGGGTCGCCTTTGTCGTCAGCATGCTCGAGATCCTGATCGTGTGGAATATGCTGCGCGAGCTTGTCAAGAAGCTGCGTGGACCGCGGTCGAAAGGTCCGTCCTACAGCATGGCGCGGCAGTTCTTGGGGTTGGCGAAGTCCTGGAATCTGTTTCTGTTGCCCGTGGCCCTCCTGATCTCGGTTCCACCGCTCAACTCATTGATCCACGGGACCCACGTCGTGATGGCGCACGCCATGGGGTCGGAGCTTGCGATTGACTCCTATATCCTCCTAGGAGCTTTTGGTTTCCTGTTCATGCAGGTTTTCCCCAAACGTGAGTGCGTCGAAGCAGTCATTGACGGGCCGGATATGCGGCGTCGGATCCTCTGGCTCAACCTGGCGCTCGTCGGCCTGGTCGTTTGGCTGCTGACTGGTGGACTCACGGTCGGCGTTTGCCGCCTTCTTGGATTGCCCCGGCCGCAGTGGATGGTTGGGTTTGCTCCCGGGTTCGCCATCCTAGGATTCGGTGTCGGATATTCCCTGGTAAGGCTTGTTCTCGGTTGGGTCCCGCTGTTCTGCGATCCGTGCCGGCACAAGCTGTTTCGACATGACCCACGCTGGGAGACGGTCGTCGAGGGCGTCTCCGAAGAACCCAGGAGCAGCGTATGAGTCGCGGATCGTCGCTAGATCACGCTCTCACAGTCAGCGAGAGGATCGGGCTGGCGGAGGAGCGAGCGAATCACCATTGCCCGAGGATGCTCGGAGTAACGGACAATGCTCGCGAACCGC
>CAYSWE010000023.1:0-18780 GCA_964434515.1 uncultured Phycisphaerales bacterium
TCCTGCACGATGTTCATGTGTAGGAGGCCGAGGAATCCGCAACGGAACCCAAAACCGAGTGCGTCCGATGTCTCTGGCTCGTAACTGAACGAGGAGTCGTTCAGCTTGAGCTTGTCGAGCGCTTTGCGAAGCCCGTCGAAATCGCCTGCATTGGTGGGGAAGAGCCCGCAATACACCATCGGCTGTGGCCGTTTGAATCCTGCGAGCGCCGGGGCTCGATCACCCTTTTCGTCGAGGATGGAGTCTCCCACGACCACGTCGGCCAGCGTCTTGATGTTGGCGATGACGTAGCCGACCTCGCCGGCCGAGAGCGCGTTGCATGGGCTCATCCCTGGTCTCAGCTGACCGACCTCGAGGACTTCGTAGGCCGTTTCGGTTCCGGGCATGAAGATGCGGTGTCGCTTCTTGAGTGTTCCAGCGACGATGCGCGTGTAGATGACGACGCCGCGATAGTCGTCAAAATACGAGTCAACGATCAGTGCCTGGAGCGGCGCCGCCGGGTCGCCGGTCGGCGGTGGGATGCGCGCGACGATGGCCTCGAGTAGCTCGTCGACGCCCTTGCCGGTCTTGGCCGAGACGTGCATGACCTCTTCGGCGGCGAGGCACACGGAGTTCTCGATCTCCATGGCGACCTCGTCGGGTCGTGCTGTGACTAGGTCGACCTTATTGAGGCAGGGGACCATTGCCAAGTTGGACTGAGTCGCCAGATGCGCGTTGGCGACGGTCTGCGCCTCGACCCCCTGTGAGGCGTCCACGAGGAGGACGGCTCCTTCGCATGCTTGCAGCGACTTTTCGACCTCGTAGCTGAAGTCCACGTGCCCCGGCGTATCGATCAGGTTGAGAAGATAGATCGTCCCGTCCGGTGCCTGGTAGTCCATCGAGACGGCTTTGGCCTTGATCGTGATGCCACGTTCGCGCTCGAGGTCCATGTCGTCGAGCAACTGCGCCTGCATCTCGCGTTGGCTCACAGTGCCGGTGCGCTCCATGAGCCGGTCGGCAAGCGTGGACTTGCCGTGGTCGATGTGCGCGATGATGCAGAAGTTGCGGATTCTCTCGGTCGGGGTCATCGGAACTCGGAACCTTGGCCTGGGAGTTCAGCCGTGGAGTTGGCCTTCGAGTGCGGCGACGAGCCGGCGCAGGGCCTTACCTCGGTGGCTGACCGCGTCCTTCTCGGTTGCGGTCAGGTCGGCGAACGAGATGTCGCCTTGGATCTCCGCGGGGCGGAAGACCGGATCGTAGCCGAAGCCTTGTGTGCCGCTCGAAACTTCACGGATCATTCCTTCGCAGGTTTGCTCCGTGGTGAAGAACACGGCGCCGTCGAGGTCGCACACGACCAGGCAGCAGACGAATCGCGCCGTGCGCTTGGCTGCTGGGGTGTCGCCGAGTTCACCGAGGAGCTTGCGGACGCGATCCGCGTCGCTAGCAGACTCACCAGCGTAGCGAGCCGAGTGCACACCTGGGCGGCCGTCCAGCGCGTCGACGCACAGGCCCGAATCATCCGCTAGCACCAGCACTTGGTCCGTCGGTCGCCACCCGGCCGTCACGGCTTCGCGCAGAAACGCCGCTGCGCCGGCGGCCTTCTTCTCGGCGTTTCCGCGAAAGTCGGGAGCGTCCTCGACGATCGTAAAGGCGGCGCCTTCCGGCAGCTCGGCCAGTGTATGGACAGCAATGCCGTGCGGAACCAGCCGCTCGAGCTCGGCCAGCTTCTTCGGGTTCTGGGTCGCGAGCCAGAGTTCGACGTGCGTGGAAGGCGTGGCAGGGTGCATGGTTCTAGCCTGGCTCGGCTTCGATGGCGTCGCGTTGGATCGCAAACAAGCGGCGACAGCCGGCCTCGGCGAGGTCGAGCATCGCGTCGAGCTGCTTGCGCGGCAGTTGCGACCTCTCGGAGCTGGCCTGCACTTCGGCAAAGTTGCCACTCGATGTCATGGCGACGTTCATGTCGACGTCGGCGTTGGAGTCTTCTTCGTAGCAGAGATCGAGGCGCGGCTCGCCGCCGACGATGCCAACGCTACACGCGGCCAGCGCGTCCTTGAGTGGCCACTCGGTCAGGCGTTTCTTGCGCTCCATCGACTTCAAGAGATCGTGCAGTGCGATCCACGCACCCGTGATGGCGAGCGTGCGGGTTCCGCCGTCGGCGGAGAGGACGTCGCAGTCCACCCAGATGGACACCTCGGGCAGCTTGTGGAGATCGACGACGCATCGTAGGCAACGCCCGATGAGGCGCTGGATTTCCATCGCGCGAGCATCCGGTCGTCCGACGCGTCGCTCGCGCGGCTTGCGCGAATGGGTGGATCCGGGCAGCATCGAGTACTCTGCGGTAACCCATCCACGGCCGCTTCCGGTCAGCCATTGTGGGATGTTGTCGGTGGTGGTTGCGGTACAGAGTACGATGGTCTTCCCAGCCGAGATCAGGACCGATCCTGGCGTCGATGGGGTGAATCCGCGCGTGATGCGGATTTCGCGCATTTCGTCAAACGCACGGTCGCTTCGTTTTGGGGTCACTTCAGGTTTCCTCGTTTCGGCCGGGCAAGATACCGGCTCCGGAGCGACAGGGCGAACCACGTTCCGTTGAACGCTTACGCCGATGGCCCAAAGGGACTATGCTCTGTTGGTCCCCCCTGGTTGGCATCCTGCCAACTCCGCCCCCATCGTGTCCCCCCTGCCAAAGAACGCTCCTGCGATGTTCTACCGATCCTCCGTGACCGCGGTCGTCACGTGCCTCGCTTTCGCCCCCCTCGCTACTCGGTCGGCCCTCGGCCAGAAAAGAAAGGGGGCCAACGACCTCACGCAGGTCTACACACGTTGGTTCCGCGACTTCAAGGCCGGGAAGATCGAGCCAGGCGATCTTCGTGGCGCGGCGCGCAAGCCGTATCTCAGCGCGAAGCTGCTCGCGGACCTGCCGGGGCGCGGCGAATACTATGATCGAATCACCGAGGCGGGCCGGCTCTTCGGGCTTCTCGTGGACCGCGGGACGCCTGCCGACGGCAAGCGCCTGCTTGCTGTGATTGCCACCAGTCTCAAGAAGAAGGGCGGTCACTTCTGGGAGTTCAAAGGCAACTTTTCTCGCTTTCGTCGTGCCGCTGTTGTGGCCCTGGAGGCTGGCAACGTTACGGCAGACGTCCAGGCTGTCCTGGTCGACCGAGTCAAGGCGGGGCTCAGCGAGCCAGCACCGGTGGCCTCCTCCGGGCGTCCGTCTCCCGCGGAAAAACCGGAAGACAAGCCCGCAGCCGGCGACGACAAGAAGGCCGAGGATCGCGAAATCGGACGTGCGCTCGGCCGTCGAACGCACAAGGAGCCGGAGCTTGCCACGGTCTTGGTGCCGATCATCGGGCGATTTGGCAAGGCGACGTTTCGCCCTGTCCTCGAGGGGTGCATCGAAGTCGCTCACTCGGGCCTGCAGGCCGCCGCCGCCAAGGCGCTGGCGCGGATGAAGCATGGTTCGTCGATCGTCCCGGTTGCGCGTGCCCTTCAGCTTGCAGTGTACGCGGATGACATCACCGTCCTGGCTCACGCCGTCACGAAGCTCGTCGAAGCGACCGATCCAGCACCGACCGAACGCCAGCTGAAGTTTGCTCTCGGGATCGCGCTCGAGCGGCTCGACAGTGTCGAGGATTGGCGTGCGCGTATCGCGCTCGTGCCGATTCTGCGTGTCATCCGGGCGCGGGCCAGCGTGCCGTTTCTGATCTCGATGCTCGACAAGGCGAAGCTCGCTCTGGCCAAGAAGAGCGCGAAGCCTAACCCAGGATGGTCGGGGACGCTTGTGCATGCGATCCACAAGGTGCTCGTGAATCTCTCGGGCTTCTACGCGCCGGCGCGCGACGTCAAGCACTGGCAAGAGTGGTGGAAGTCCGTCCGCGCCAACTTTGTCGTCGCCAAGGCCAAGGACCAGTCCCCGGTCAAGAGTGGCACCGACGCTCGTGAGTTTTTTGGGATCCCGGTATCGGGGAACCGTGTGGCCTTTGTCGTCGATATTTCGGGCAGCATGAATTGGCCCTACGAGGCCGTGACCGGCGCCACGCCAGGCGTCAAGCTCAAGGACGGATTCGAGACGCGATTACAGCGTGCCAAGAAGGAAATCAACCGTGCCGTTGGTTCACTGCCCCCAGACGCGATGTTCAACGTCATCTTCTTCAGCAGCCAGGTGAAAGCCTGGAAGAAGAAGCTCGTCTTCGCGACGCCCAAGAACAAGAAGGCGTTGGCGAAGCATCTCGAGCGTGTGAACGCCTCTGGCGGCACGGCCGTCTATGACGGCATCGACGAGGCCCTGAAGATCCGATTCGGCAAGAAGAAGGGCAAGTCGGCGACCGGAATCGACGAGCTGTTCTTGCTCAGCGATGGATCACCAACCATGGGCACGATCACGAGCACGAAGCGTATCCTCGACACGATCCATGCGTGGAACCAAGGGGCGCAGATCCGCGTGCACGCCATCTACATTGGTGACGAGGATGTCGACAAGGTGTTTGGCCGCGGAGGGCGCTCGCGGCTGCCCGGCAACATGCATGCTGCCGAGTTCATGAAGAAGCTGGCCGAGCTCAACAACGGACGTTTCGCCGAGCCCAACGCCAGCGATACCACGAAGGCTGACGGCAAGGGCGGGCACAAGCCCAAGAGGTAGCGGCCAGCGGGCCCTAAGCCTCGCCGTCGACGTGTGTGCCAGCCGAGCTGTTTGCGCGCTGATAGCCGCGGATTCCGCGCAGGCGGGCGCGGAGCTGCAGCCGCTCCGAGCTGGTCTCGTCGAGCATCGCTTGGACCGCGGCTGCCAGCTCGGTGCGCAGACGGCGCACTTCGGCCAGGCGTGCGGTCGTTGCCGCGTTCGCCGTAGCTCCTCTGTTTTTCAATCGTGTTTCGTTGTCTCGTAGACGCTCGATGACCACGTCCGCACGCTGCATGGACCCGATCACCGCCTCTAGTGAGTCTGGCTGCAGGTCGTTCCGGCAGACGTCGTAGACCTCGCGGAGTTCGTGCAGCAGCCGGAGCTTCTGTCTGAGGCCGTGGTTGGGTGTTCGGTTAGGTGGGGACGACACCGTTCCAACCTTCGCGTAGCGTCTTCATGACCTCGATCGGAGCTTCGATGGGGTCCGGTCGGCGCTCGATATTGGTCGCGGAAATCTGCTCGACGCAGTAGTCGTAGAGCCGATCAAGGTTCGCCGCGATCTCGCCCCCGCGCTCGTGGTCTAGCGTGGCGCGGAGTTCGCTGATGATGGCTAGGGCCTTGCCCAGACTCATTCCCACGTTCGACGAGTATTGCTGGGAGGGGGATCGCAGCCCGATCCGGGCTCGCTCGAGATGCTGGATGGCGCCATCGTACATCAGCACGACGAGCTTTTCTGGGGAAGCGTTCAGGATCGAGTTGCGTTGATACGCTCCTGCTGCATTGCCGTACTGCATGGTCGTTCTCTATCGCAGGGAGTTGAGAGCTCCGGCCTGGGACTGGAGTCGTCCCATCAAAAGTTCGAGGTTCGAGAACCGTCGAGTCAGCTGTTCTTCGAAGCGTCCGACCCGGTCCTCGGTTCGGCTGATTGTCCGATTGATATCTTTCACGGTCCGATCGATCCCTTTGGTTCGCGTGACGAGCAAGCCGTCGATCGGGTCGGTATAGCTGTCGACTGCATCAAAGACGCGTCCGGCAATGCCGCCCTTGTCGTCGGCGAACAGCGCGCGTACGGCATTGGGGTCCTTGCCGAGCGCCTCCTCGAAGTCGGTGCGGCTGAACGTCAACTTGCCGTCGCGATCGGCCTTGATGCCAGCCTGAGCAAGGAGCGAGTAACTCTGGTTTCCCGTGTCGACCGAGCCACCGAGAATGGAACGTAGCCCGCGACGAATGGTCGAAATGGTGGAGTCACCGAAGAGCGGGTTAGTCTTGATATCGTTGTCACCGGACCCCGAGTTCTTGCTCTTGCCAGCGCTGGCCGCCGCCCCGCCTTTCCCTTTCGTGATGGATTGCTGTGTGGATATGAAGTCGACGATGTCGTTGTACGCGTCGACAAAGCTCTTGATCTTGTCCGCCGTCTTCTCGGTGTCGGTGCTGATCGTCAACGTCGTCGACGCGGGGCTCGTGTGGGCACCCTTGAGGTTGAGCGTTACGCCGGGGATGAGGTCCGTGATCGTATTCGTCGAGCGCTCCACATCGACGCCGTTGAAGCTGAGCTTGGCGTTGGTTGCAGCCGTGCTGTTGTCGCCTTGCAGGTCGCCTGCAAACGCCGTAAGCGCGGCGTTTGCGTCGTCAACGGATACATCGAAGTCATTGTCGGAACCTGGTTCGTCACTCGTCAAGACCAGCTTGAACGGCTTGTCGCCCTTACCGGTGTCGACAACCGACGCGGTGATGCCGATCGATGCGGCGTTGATCGATCCCGCAATGCTGTCGAGTGTGCTGTTTGCGCCGATGCTGACGAGTTCGTCCTTGCCTCCGATGGTGAACTTGAGGAGGCCAGATCCGTGAGTCTGCTGGTTGCGGTCGACCGAACCCTTGGACCGTCGCGTCCGGGCCTGGGCGAGCGACTGGATCTCGATCTTATAGCTTCCGGCCGTCGCGCCGCTGCCGGCTGTCGCGGTCAGGAACTTGTCTTCGTCGTCAGTCGCGGCTTTGAAGTCGAGAAACGTCTTCGACTTCTGCAGCGCCTTCGCCGCGTCGCTCAGCTTCTTGAGCTTCGAATCCAGATCGCCAAAGAGTGACTTCTGCTGCGAGAACTTGCGTTTGCGGAGTTGCAACAGGGTGATCGGGCGGCGTTCGAGCGCCACGAGGCTCTTGATGATTGCACCCGTGTCGAGGCCCGAGGCCAAGCCGCCAAAGGAGATGCCACTGATACTGCTCATCTCTTGCTTCCCGTAGGTCCGGCTCGTGTTATCGGCCGTCGGCCTACCCTGGGTTGAGCTTTGTCGCCGCCAAGATCCTCGCCGAACTCTTGCGGTACTCCGTTAGATCAAGCTCAACGCAGTTTGCGGGGCGAGATTGGCTTGACCCAGGATCGCGATGCTCGCCTTCTGCAGGATCGAGTTGCGGGTGAGTTCGGCAGTTTCGGAAGCGACGTCCACGTCGCGGATGCGACTCTGAGCGGCCGAGAGATTCTCGATCTGGCTGCCGAGCGTCGAGATCGTCGAGGAGAGCCTGTTTTGCGCGGCACCAAGCGAGCCGCGCAGGCCAGAGACCTTGTCGACGGCCGCGTCGATCGCGCCGATAGCAGCCGAATAGTCGCCACTGGATGCGATGCTGAGCGAACTGAGCGCCAGCGACGTCGCCAACGCCGGGGACAGACTCACCGAGATCGTGTCGATGCCCTTCTTGGTTCCGAATCCGATCTGGAAGTCCACGCTCGAGCCGCGATCGAGCAGGCTGATACCGTTGAACTCAGTGCTCTGCGCAATGCGATCGATCTCGTCGCGAAGTGCGGTGAACTCCTCGTTCAGGGTCGCCTTGTCCGAGTCGCTGACGGAGCCGTTGGCCGACTGAATTGCCAACTCGCGCATGCGCCCGAGGATGTTGGAGGATTCGCTGAGCGCACCTTCGGCGGTTTGCACGAGCGATATGCCGTCGTTCGCGTTGCGCTTTGCTTGGTCCAGAGAACGGACCTGCGAGCGCAACCGTTCGGTAATGGCCAGTCCCGCCGCGTCGTCCGCCGCGGTCGTGATGCGCAGTCCCGTCGACAATCGGCGGTAGCTCGTGTTGAGGCGGCCAGTAATCTCGCTGAGGTTGCGTTGTGCGTTCAAGGACGCGACGTTCGTGTTGACTCTGAGGCCCATGTGATGCTCCGATAATCCCCTCGTGATCGACCTCTCGTCTTGAGAAGTCGGCTCTCGTGTGGGGATTATCGGCGGCCTGTGGGAGCGCTTGAGCGAGTTTGTCGCGAAACGCGACGCGGATGCCTATCCGAGTAGCGAGAGCGCGGTCTGTGGAGCGACGTTGGCCTGCGACAGAATCGAGACCGCGGCCTGTTGCAGGATCGAGTTCCGCGTGAGTTGCGCCGTCTCGTCGGCTACGTCGACATCGCGGATCCGGCTCTCCGCGGAGGAGAGGTTCTCGATCTGAACACCGAGGTTCGAGATTGTCGAAGAAAGCCTGTTCTGCACCGCGCCAAACGAACCACGCACACTCGAGACCTTGTCGATCGCGGTGTCGATGGCATCGATCGCCGCGGACTGGTTACCGCTAGACGCGATGCTCAGGGACTCGAGCGCCAGCGACGTTGCCAGTGCCGGGCTGAGGCTGACTGAGATCGTGTCGACGCCAGACGTGGTACCGAAGCCGATCTGAAACTTTACGGCTCCGCCATTGTCGAGCAGATTGACGTCGTTGAACTCGGTGCTCTTGGCGATACGGTCGATCTCGCTTCGGAGCGCCGAAAACTCTTCGTTGAGCGTCGACTTGTCGGAGTCACTGACCGTCCCGTTGCTGGCCTGGATCGACAGTTCCCGCATACGGATGAGAATCGCCGAGGTTTCATTGAGAGCGCCCTCGGCCGTCTGCACAAGCGATATGCCATCGTTGGCATTGCGCTTGGCCTGACCCAGCGATCTCACCTGGGAGCGCAAGCGTTCGGAGATTGCCAAGCCAGCGGCGTCGTCGGCGGCGGTCGTGATGCGTAGGCCCGTGGAGAGACGGCGATAGTTCGTATCCAACCGCCCCGTTACTTTCTCTAGGTTGCGCTGCGCGTTGAGCGAGGCGATGTTCGTGTTGACTCTTAGGCCCATCTTGTGACTCCGCTTTCAAGTTGTGCCGCGCTGAACAACCGGCGGCTAGTAGCTGTGTGGACGCAGCGATTAGCGGGGATTTCCCTAGGTGAGTTAACGGCGTTGTAGGCTCAGGTTGGCGTGGATGGGCGTTGGACTTACGGCCGTGACGGTGGCATGGACGGAACCGTATCGACTTCCTTCGGATCCGCATGTTCGGGCCGTGTCGACGATTGCCACGGCGCACGCCTGTGTGTCTTGGTTCGCAACGCTAGGGAGCTGCGGGAGGACGGCCGGAGGCGCATGGATAGCCGGCCCGTAGTCGAACCGGCTATCGGCTCGATGGAGGATGGGTCTCGGTCGACTACGCCTTTCCGCGGTATCGCGGGGCGGATCGAGACTGGCGTCGCTTAGACTTGGCGTTAGCCGAGCAGGGAAAGGGCTGTCTGCGGCGCGACGTTGGCTTGCGAGAGAATCGAAACCGAAGCCTGCTGCAGGATCGAGTTGCGCGTCAGTTGTGCGGTCTCTGCGGCGACATCGACATCGCGGATGCGGCTCTCTGCCGACGACAGGTTTTCGATCTGGACGCCGAGGTTGGAAATCGTGGAGGAGAGCCGGTTCTGCACAGCGCCGAACGTACCGCGCACGCTCGAGACCTTGTCGATCGCGGTGTCGATCACCCCGATGGCCGCGGATTGATTTCCGCTCGATGCGATGCTCAAGCTGGCGAGCGCCAGGGATGTCGATAAGGCAGGCGAAAGGCTCACCGAGATCGTGTCGATGCCGGCCTTGGTGCCGAATCCGATCTGGAACTGCACCGCACCTGAGTTGTCGAGCAACTTTACGTCGTTGAACTCGGTGCTCTTGGCGATTCGATCGATCTCATCACGCAGAGCCGAGAACTCCTCTTGGAGCGTGGACTTGTCCGAATCGCTGACCGTGCCGTTGCTGGCTTGGACGGCCAGTTCCCGCATGCGGATTAGGATCGCGGAGGTCTCGTTCAGCGCGCCTTCGCCGGTCTGCACCAGCGAGATCCCATCGTTGGCGTTGCGCTTGGCTTGGCCAAGAGAGCGCACCTGAGATCGGAGTCGCTCCGAGATCGCCAGTCCGGCCGCATCGTCGGCGGCCGTCGTGATTCGCAGGCCTGTAGAGAGGCGCCTGTAGTTGGTATTCAGCCGCGTCGTGATGGCTTCGAGGTTCCGCTGGGCGTTGATCGACGCGATGTTGGTGTTGACTCTGAGGCCCATGTCCGTCTCCGAAAACTTCTACACGGCCGGGAGTTCGTCTCACCGATGGTGCGGCCGGTTGGTCGCGACGGTGAGGCGGGGGGACTCGCAACAGCGTGAGTCTGAAAGGGGGGGAACCGGCTTTATCGGGGAGACGAGCGTCGCGCTTGAGGCTTGGCCGGCAAAGTTGCGCGTTTTTCGCCTGGCTCGGTGCGGCGGATCGCGCGGCATCACCGTGATTTCGCCGTTCTCGTTCGACGCCGAGCCGAGCTGGGCGCGCGTTGGACTTTTGGTCACGAACGCCCCGTGGCAACGTCGCGTGTTTGCCAAAGTCCGCACGTTGTGATCTCTGGTCCGGGATTCCGGTGCGCCCTACTGGAGGAGCGACAACGCCGCTTGTGGGGCGAGGTTGGCCTGCGACAGGATGGAGACGGCGGCCTGCTGGAGGATCGAGTTCTTAGTCAGGTCTGCGGTTTCGAACGCTACGTCGACGTCGCGGATCCGGCTTTCTGCTGCGGTCAAGTTTTCGCTAGCGACGCCGAGGTTGGAAATCGTCGAGGTGAGTCGATTCTGCACCGCGCCGAGCGTGCCGCGCAGCGCGAGGACATTGTCGATGGCGACATCGAGCGCCTGGACGGCAGCACCGGTACTCCCGGTCGAGGGTGCTAGGCTCAGGGAGTTCAGCCCAAGCGTCGTGGCCAATGCCGGCAACAGACTCAGGGAGATCGTGTCGATTCCGGCGGTCGTTCCAAAGCCGACCTGGAACTGGATCGCACCGCGTGAGCCATCCAGCATCTTGATGCCGTTGAACTCCGTGCTGCGTGCGATCCGATCGATCTCTCGCGTGAGCGCTTGGAATTCCTCATTCAGCGTTTGCTTGTCCGAGCTGCTCACCGAGCCGTTGGACGCCTGAATCGTGATCTCACGCATTCGGATGAGAATCGATGACGATTCGTTGAGTGCGCCCTCCGTGGTTTGCACGAGAGAGATGCCGTCGTTGGCGTTGCGTTTCGCTTGGTTGATCGAACGAACCTGCGAACGCAGGCGCTCGGAGATCGCAAGCCCAGCGGCGTCGTCGGCGGCTGTCGTGATGCGTAGGCCGGTCGAGAGACGGCGGTAGTTCGCATTCAGCCGTGTCGTGATGTTCTCGAGGTTCCGCTGCGCGTTGAGCGCCGGAATGTTGGTGTTGACTCTGAGACCCATCGCCCAGAGCTATCGACCCCATCGCATGGGCGGCTTGTGAACAAATGGGAGAATCGCGGCGCTGCACCGTTCCGGATCCAGACAGTGTGCAAAAGCCCCTCAAGTCGATCGGGCCGGTGTGTCGAAACGGCCGGTGGCATCGGGTCGAACTTTGCGGCTCGGTAACAACTCCTCAACTCGCGTTCCCTCAACTCGCGTTCCCCTCGATCGCGTCCTGGAGACCGAATGAAACTCGAAGGAACTGGTGGCACCGTCCCGCGCATCCTCGTCGTCGATGACGAAGAGGGTATCCGCGAGGGCCTCAAGTCGTTGCTCTCCCGCCATGGCGCCTGGGTCGAGACGGCCGCGGGGCTCGCCGACGCGATTCGGCGCAACAATCATCAGCAGTTCGATCTGATCTTCCTCGATCTCCACCTGCAGGGTGAGGACGGCCTAAGCGGCGTCAGCGAGCTGCGACGCGGTGACCTGCCCGCGGAGATCGTCATCCTGACGGGCTTCGGCACTGTGGCGGGAGCCGTCGAGGCGATCAAGAAGGGGGCGACCGACGTCATCGAGAAGCCGTTCCAGTCGGAACGCATCTTTGCGATCGCTGAGCGTTGCCTCGAAACTCGTCGCCTCAAGGCGCAGGTCTCGTTGCTCAAAGGCCGTGTGCGTGAGTTGACCTCGATCGAACTCATCGGGCAGAGTCAGCAGATCGAGCAGTTGATGAAGCGGGTCGAGCAGGTCGCGCAAGCCCCCGACACAACCATCTTGATCCAAGGCCAGAGTGGAACAGGTAAGGAACTCGTCGCGCGATGTATCCACGAGCGCTCGAGTCGTGCCAATGGGCCGTTCGTCGCCGTCAACTGTGCGGCTCTGACCGAGGGGCTGCTCGAGGCCGAGCTGTTCGGCTACGAGGCTGGCGCCTTCACCGGCGCGATGCGCGACGGTAAGGACGGTCTGTTTGCTGCGGCCGAGGGCGGCACGCTGCTGCTGGATGAGATCGGTGAGATGCCGCTCAACCTGCAAGCCAAGCTGCTGCGCGTGCTGCAAGAGCGATCGTTTCGCCGAGTCGGCGGCGTCCGAGACCATCCGGCTCGAGTGCGCATCATCGCGGCGACCAACCGCAACTTGTCGGAGGAGGTTGCAAACGGCAACTTCCGCGAGGACCTCTTCTATCGTTTGCACGTGATCACACTGGAGGTCGCCCCGCTCGCCCAGCGCACGGATGATATCCCATTGCTCGCGCACTACTTCTTGGATCACTTCGGCCGGCAGATGGGCAAGTCGCTGGGAGGATTCAGCGAAGATGCCATGGAAACGCTCTGCGACCACAGCTGGCCGGGCAACGTTCGCGAACTCAAGAACGCCGTCGAGCATGCCGCGATCCTGTGCCCCAGTGGCCTGATCGAGGAGTGTCATCTGCCTCGTTGGGATGGAGGGCTCCCTGGCGGGCGTGACGTGATCCCGCGCGAGACGTTCGAAATGCCGCTCGGTGATCGTTCGCTCCGGTCGGTCGAGAAGGTCCTGGTCAAGCTCGTCCTGGACGAGACCAACTGGAACATCAGCCGTGCAGCGTCGTTGCTCGGCATCAATCGCACGACGCTCTACAACAAGATCAAGCTCCACAATCTCGGAGTCCGGCCGAGCAGGGACCGCATTCCGGTCTGACTCGGTCCGTTTCCCGGTTCTTCATCGACCGTTCGGTCGCCGTGCGCTTGCAGTGCGGCGAACACTGCAGTGAGTAGTATGGCTGTAGCAGAAGCAAGCCCGATCGTTCTGGCTTCCGATGTGGCGGATCCCGTCGTTGGCCACGAGCCGCTCGAGCGCATGGCGGGAATGCTTGCGCACGAGCTTCGCAACCCATTAGCGTCGGCGACGACGAACCTGGCCGTGGCGATGGAACTCTCGGATTCCTTCGATCCGCGCATGCCGTTCATGGAACGCGCGGTCAGTGAGCTCGATCGGATTCGCGATCTCGTGACGTCTTGTTTGCAACTCGCCTGCTCGCGTCGTGTCGATCTGCGCCGCGTCGATGTCGGCGTGCTGGTCGACGAGGCTTGCGATGCGTTCGCATCGGAAACGTGCAGCGGGTCGATGGCGGTCCGTCTTCGAAGGGACCTCCCGGCTGGGTGTGCGTTTGTCTGCGATGCAACGCTGGTCGCGAGGGCGCTCGAAAACCTCCTGGAGAATGCCAAGCGTGTTCTTTCGGATACTGGCGGAGAGATCCTGGTTCGGCTGCGCCAGCAGGGCGACGTCTTGGAACTTGCCGTCGAAGACTCTGGACCGGGCGTTCCTAGGGCGCTCGGTGAACGCGTGTTCGAGCCACTGGTCTCCGGTGGTCGGGGCTCTGGCCTCGGCTTGGCGTTTGTGCGCCGTGTTGCCGAGGCACATGGCGGTCGCGCAACGCTCGGGCAATCGTCTCTGGGTGGCGCGGCATTCGTGCTACGCCTTGGATCGCGACCCGCGGTGCAGCCGTGAGCGCGCGTTTGCTGTTAGTCGACGATGAGCCGGGTATTCTTGGCGCGCTCGCTGCGTTCCTGAGGATCCATGGCATCGAGGTTCGGACCTGCGCGGGCGTGCGGGATGCACTGATCGAAGTCGCGGAGCGTCGTGCTGACCTGCTCGTTTCGGACGAGCAATTGCCGGACGGCTCCGGCAGGCAAGTCGTCGACGCGTTCCTGCGAAGCAACGACCATGTGCGTGCCTTGCTGAGTACGGCGAACGCTTCGTCCGAAGTGCGTGCCTTTGTCGATAGCGACGGGCGAGTCGACCTCATCCCGAAGCCGGTTCGTCCAGGCTCTCTGCTCGCGTGGGTCCGCGAGGCACAGTCGGTTGCTGCGCCCTCCCCGAGGCCGAGCCCAGGTTCGACTGGCGTCGGCGCTGCCGCGCTGCCTGTCCTCGAGGCGCTCGATCTCGACCAACCGTGCTTGCGGCGTTGCAAGCAAGCGTGGCTCCCGTTCGAGCGCGCCACGCACATCGTCGAGGCACGACTCGAGCCTGGCTGGGTGGAGCTGCGATTGGCCATCGATGACCCCTCGGGGCTGCCGGCGTTGCGGAGTTCGCGATCGACTGGCGATGCGTGGATCGTCGACAACGAGCACGGTGACCCGACGCGAGCCATTGTGCGCGTGTTCCGAGCCGAGCCGCGCCCAGGCCCGAGCGTGAGCCCGACGACAGAACGCGTTCGCAGCGCCGAAGAGATCGATCTGCTCTGGAGATGAGATGGCCGACAACGAACAGCCAGATCCCGCGGAGCCCGAAGAGGCCGAGGCTCTCGAGCCGAAGCCCAAACCAGAGCCCGTGGCCAGGCGCAGAGTCCTCGGGCAATGGTCGAGCTTGGACCGCGTCATCCTGTGGATCTTGGTCGTCAACTTCGTCGTTCTGGCGGGGCTCATGCTCATGCCGAGCAAGAAGGGGACGGGCCTTCGGGAGGATTCGCAGCAGAACGCGCGATCCGGGGACGCACCGCATGCCGCGCGCGAAACGCCCCGGGCCCGTGCGCCAGCATCGCGGCCGGAGGTCACCGGCAAGCGACCACTTCTGCCGCGTCACCGACTGTTCGAGCAGGCGAACGCGCAGGCTGCGGCCGGTAACGTCGCGGGCGCCATCGGGTTGCTCGAGCGGCTACTGAAGGAGGACAAGCGCCTCGGCGAGACCGTGCGTCGCTCGGTCTACGTCCAGCTATCGTATTACTGCGGCTTGCTGGATCGCAGCGACGACGCGATGCGGTGGCTTCGGTTGTCGCGACGTGGGTTTGAGCGTGGCTTGTTGCCCGATGACCTTTGGCGACTTGCGGAGGCCGCCTATGAAGCTCGCGACTTCGTCGAGGCAAGGCGCTACGCCGCGCGCTTCTTGCTCCTGCGCTCGCAGCAGTCGGACGAGTTGGCGCAGAACATCCCGGTTGCCTACCTGCGGCTTGCGGATGGGTATCGCGAACAGGCCACGGCTGGCGAACAAGCCGCAACTGCGGCCAAGGATCAGAAGTGAGGCTTGCGCTACTCAGCTTGCTGGCCGTCCTGCATGCGCCGCAACGGTCTGCGTCGCATTCTCAGGAGCCTGCTACCAAGGTGTTTCGCCTCGTCGAGGTCGTCGGCACCCTCCGTTTCGTCTCGGCAAATCGGGCCGGCGTCAGCGCCTATCGGGCGTTGCGCGATCTCGAGCGACTTGGCGCATTTCGGCTGAACCTCGAAGCCCCGGAGCTGCGCCAGCGGTTGGAGAGCGAGGCGGTCAGTCTCTCGTTCGCCAAGAGCGAAGCCGTCTCGGTCGCCGAACTCATCGCGGTCGCGGCGGGGCTCGACCTGGTGACCGAGCGCGAGGAAGCGCCCCCGGACAGTGACGCCCCAGGGAAGCTCATCGCGACGGTGGTCATGGCGCCGTCTGCGGGCACGGAGGCGGGTCGGCAACGCTTGCGGGCTTGGGCTCTGCGCTGGTATCGAAACCTGCTGCGTTCCGAGTTCGAGCGTCAGCGCGAGACCGCAGATGCCAAGGTGCGTGTCCACATGGATCTCGCTCTCCTCGACATGCAGCAAGGCAACTTGACCGCGGCGGCGCGGGAGTTCCGCTGGTTCGCCGAGAACGCGCCCGAGCATCCCTACGTGCCGGAAGCGCTGCTCAACGAAGCGACGTGTTTTTTCGAGCTCGGCGACTTCGCGGGCAGCGCCCAGCGCGCATCGCGGCTCATGAAGAAACTGCGTATCAGCGAAACTGGTGTGAAGGCCGCGGTGCTCTACGCACGCGCCAGCCTGAAGCTTGCCGGGCAACAGGAAGCCGCGGGCCGACACATCACCGCGACCAGCACGCTCGACAGCGTGGTCCTGTCGCTCGAACTGTTCGCCGGTGGTTTTCGCGACACGCGCGAGTTTCCCAAGCTCATGTTGTTGCTCGCCGAGGTCCATCGCCGGCGGCGTCGTCCGGACCTGGTCCTGCGCAAGCTCGACGAGCTCGATGCCGTCATCGACATGATCCTGCTGGATGACGCCGACTGGAAGAGTGCGCACTTTCTGCGCGGGGTTGCACTTGTCGAGACCGGTGATTACCTGGCGGGACAGACGGCGCTTTGGAAATTCGTGCAGCGCGCGTCGGGAGACGAGCGTCTCGGCGTCGCGTGGATCCGGCTCGGCGAAGCGGAGCTCGGTCTCGATGATCCCATGCAAGCCGTTTTCGCGTCGCGTGAGGCGTTGAAGTCGGCGAAGAGCCTCGGGGCGGCCGAGCGTTCCCGCGCGACGGTACTCGAGGCGCGTGGCCGAATCCTGCTCGGCGATGTGGAGAGTGCCGTATCGCAACTGCAAGTCGAGCTCCTCAAGGACGTGGGTGATGGCGGCAAGGGTGGCAACGACGAACTCGCTGTCTATCTCGGTCAGACACTCCTCGAGCAGGGGCAACCCGAGCGTGCCAAACGGATCCTGGTGCGAGTGCTCGAGAACGAATCTCCGCTGGGCAGCGCAGCGGCCGGGATGACTGGCGTCGGCGATCGCGCGCGACTCCTGCTCCTCCTCGCCGAGGCCAAGCAGGGCAACCATGCGCAGGTCATCGCCCGGGCGCTCGAGTTTGCCGATTCTGTGCGGGACGCGAGCTCGCAGTCGCGCATCGCCGAACTCGTGGGGGACGCGTACATGTCGCTCGGCATGAAGCGCCTCGCCGCTGAGGCCTACAACGGGAGGCTCCGCTAGTGGGCGCGCTTCGTATCGCCTTGGTGTTCGCGGTGTCGGCGTCCGTCGTCATCGCGCAGCAGCCGACGCCGGACGCGGTGCGTGCGCGCCTCGAAGCTAGGGTTCGCGAACTCCGAGCCGAACTCGATCAGCAGCACCGCGAGTTCGATCGACTGCTACGCGTGCGCATCGCTTGGGACCTGCTTCTGCCGGTCGAGCCGGAACGCTTCCTGAGCGGGACGTCGCCGGCGGCGCGGCTGACCCCGCAGGAGCTCGAGTCGACCCTCGCCGGAGAAGCGTTGCGAACACGTAGGCTTCGCGATCGGCTTGCGCGTGTCGAAAAACTTGCACGCGAGGCTCCGGAGGCACAGCCGGAGAGTGAGCGTCGCGTCGCTCCAAGACCAGCGCCGGGCGGCGTAGCGAACGCGCCGAGTGCGAAGCGGGCTACCGTGACCCAGTTGCCGCAACCGATCGAGCGGCCGGCTGCGCTCATGCGATTGGATCATGCCCCGCGCGTGGCCAAGAGCCACGAGGGTGCACCCATTCGACCGCGGCCGAGTGTCGCCGATCCGTTCGCCAAGGAGGGTCGCGTGCTGGTGTATCTCCAGCCTGCTCGGAGCTCGCTCAAGCGGGCGTGGACCTACCTCGAGGCTGGCTATCCCAAGCAGGCGCTCGCCGTGATCGGGACGCTCATCGATCGTGACTCTCCCGATCCCGGACTGCTGTTTCTCGAGGCACGTGCATTCGAGAAAGCGGGCGATCTCGAGGGCGCCAAGCAAGCGTTCCAATCGCTGCTCGAGGTGGACACGGTGGTTGTCGGAGATGGCGAAGACACGAAGAAGCCTACGACGAAGAAGCTTGGGCCGTGGGCGCAAGCCGCGGCCACAGCGCTGGCGGCGAGTGGGTGGCGCGCCCGCACTGCCGGAACGAAGCTGCGTGGTGGGGAGGGGCTCCGATGGTAGTCGTCGAGTCTGGCGAGCGCGCTCTTGCGCAGCAGTTCGCGAGTTTCCGCGTGGCGGCGGAGCGGCTCGAGCACGCCTACGCGGATCTGCGCGAGCGAGCCGAGCGCGTCGACGTAGAACTCGCATCGGCCAACGCGGCGCTCGAACGGACCGTCGCGGAGCGCGACGAGATCCTTCGTATGCTTCCGCTGGCGGTGTTCCGTCGCACGGAAGCGGGGCGACGCGCGGTCAATGCCGCTGGCGAACGCCTCGACCCGATCGTCCTGAGCACGATCGACGATCGGCTTGCTGTGGACGAGTCGGGACCGCTCGAGATTCGCGTGGAGGATGCCGACGGTCACACTTTGACGCTGTCCTATCGACGCGTGGATCTCGCCTCTGAGGACGGGGCGGCGTTGGAATTCATCGAGGACCGCAGCCAGCTCGAGGCATTGCGCACCGAAGTCGCGCGCCTAGATCGCCTCTCGGGACTTGCTTCGCTCTCGCTTGGGATTGCCCACGAGCTGCGCAATCCTCTGACTGGTCTCGTCGGCTTCGCTTCGCTGTTGCGACGTTCTCCGACTTCCGCGGATGCCGCGCTTTGGACTCGCAAGATCGAGGAGGGGGCACGCCGCATGGATCGGATTATTCGCGACCTGCTCGCCTTCGCCAAGCCGGATCGGCCGAGTCAGCGAGTCGAGAAGACCCTGGCCGAGTGGCTGCAGCAGGTTGGGTCCGACCTCGAGGGCCTCCGCGTGGATGCGCGGGACATCGACCTGGAGATGCGCCTGTGTGCGGCGCCGACGGCGTTCGGGCAGGTGCTCGGCAACCTTCTGCGCAACGCGCGTGAGGCCGGTGCTCGGTGCGTGACGCTTCGCGTCGAGTCGCTCGCAGGAGTCGTTCGCCTGGCCGTTGCGGACGACGGCCGTGGCATCGCCGAGGACATCGTGGCGCACGTCTTCGACCCGTTTGTCGGGACCAAGGATACCGGGACCGGGTTGGGGCTCGCCTTTTGCGCGCGCGCCATGGAGGCGATGGGCGGCCGCATTCGGCTGGCTGTCAGCGACACGGGCACATGATTCCAACTCGATCTGCCGCGTGACGCATGAG
>CAYSWE010000024.1:0-2422 GCA_964434515.1 uncultured Phycisphaerales bacterium
CATGCCTTTGATGGTCTCGCGAAACTGGATGTTGTAGACGGCCCGCTCCTTGCCAAGCCGCGACCCAACCGCGACGACGGACAACACCGTGAACAGCGCCCCGCAAAACAGCACGAACAGGCCGACCTTGAGATTGAGGCTGCGGTTTTCCATGACTCAAGTCGCGAGAAAGTCCACGAGGTCCACGCCGCGCGTCTCCTCGGAAGGAAGCGCACGATGAATGAAGTCCTGCACGCGATCGTCCTGCCAAGCGCGCACTTCGCCTGGCGTCCCGGTCGCGTGCACCCTGCCATCGAGCAAGAGCATCATGTGATCGGCGATGGTGAAGGCGGAGGCAATGTCATGGGTCACGACGATCATCGTGATCCCAAAGATCTTGTTGAGCTTGAGAATCAGATTGTCGACCCCGGCCGCCGTGATCGGATCGAGCCCAGCACTGGGTTCGTCGAAGAACACGAGCTCCGGATCCAAGACGACGGCGCGCGCGATCGCGGCTCGCTTCTTCATGCCGCCGGACAGCTCTGCGGGCGGGAGGTCGGCGGCGTCGAGCAGACCAACCATTTCGAGTTTCATCCGCGCCACCTGCCGGCGTACCCCACGCGGCAGCGCGCTGCCGGCCTCCGCGAGCGGGAGTTCGACGTTGTCGAGCACCGACATACTGTTGAGCAGCGCACTGGCCTGGAAGCTGAACCCCATCCTCCGGCGTAGCTGATCGAGCTGTTTCGGACTCAAGCCGTAGATGTCGTCACCCTGGATCGTGACGCGCCCGCGGCTGGGACGCAGCATGCCGCTCAAGTGGCGCAGAAGCGTCGTCTTGCCACAACCCGACGGGCCGAGGATCACGGAGACCGAACCGCGTGGAACGGTGATGTCGACGCCATCGAGAACGCGATGTCCACCGAAGTCCGTGGAGATCCCAACGCCACACACATGCTGCTCGGCCGTGACCGGAGCCGCCTCCACGATGTCCCCGAGCGGTTGGCGGCGGCGAAACCTCACGTTCCGACCCTCAGGAGCATGACGAACGCGGCGTCCACGACGATGATCAGGAACACCGACGCGACCACGGCCCGTGTGGTCGCGCGACCGACGCCTTCGGGTCCGCCGGAGACGCCGATCCCAAACGTGCACGCGACCGACGCAATGAGGCCACCAAAGACCGTGGCCTTCAGCAGGCCGGACAGCAGGTCGCTCATCGCGAGAGCTTGGCGGGTCTGTTCGAGATACGCGGACCACTCAACGCCGACGAACACGACACCAAACAGCAACCCGCCGGCGATCGCCACGGCCGAGAAGAGCACGGTCAGACACGGCCCGGCAAGCGCCAACGCAACGATCTTCGGCGCGACCAGGTAGGCCAGGGGATTGACCCCCATCTGCCGAAGCGCCGCGACTTCCTCGTTGATGACCATCGTGCCGAGCTGCGCGGCAATCGAGGAACCCGAACGCGCGGAGATGAGGATCGCCGTCATCAACGGACCGATCTCGCGAGTCACGCTCACGGCAACCATGTCGGCGACGAAGATCTCCGCGGCGAAGATCCGAAGCTGCACCCACGCCTGCATCGCCAGGATGAGACCGAGGAGGAAGGCAATCAGAGCGACGATGGGGATCGCGCCGCGCCCGGCCGTGTCGAGCTCCTGGACGACCCGGCCGAAGCGCGCCCGCTCGCGGCGAAACGGCGCGCCCGCCATCGCGCCCAGCGCACGCGTCACGACGCGCAATCCGGCCGAGAGCTGAATCGCCGCATCGGTGACATGCGCGCCCGTCCGCTCAACGATGCCACGCCTCCGCGGCACCGCCTCCTGCTCGAGCAATCGTTCCACCGAGACCAGCGAAAAGAAGTCGAGCACGGGTTCCTTGACTCCCACGAGCAGAACCTCGAGTCCTGTGCGCCGGGCGCGCTGCAACGCCTCGACGACGGTCGCCATCCCGGCGCTGTCGAAGGTCTCGACCTGCGACAGGTCGAGGCGCACGCGCCGCGTGCCATGCCGTGAGGCCTCGGCAATCGCCGACGCGACCCCTGCGACGGCGCTTCGATCGAAGCGCGCCGGCATCTCAATCAGGGCAGCGTTCTGCTGAGCGGACATCGGACTGCAACGGGGTAAGGAGGTGCGTCTCGGGGAGACGATCCCGGTGGTATCGGCTCGAGGGGGCCATGGGATTGACCCAAAGTACGCCGGCGGCGTGGCTATCGAGATTCACCGAGACCTCGGCCCTCGGACGCCCCTGGCGACGCCCCATGACTCCCGGATGAGGCCGCAATTGACTGAATCACACCACTGGAAACTTCAGTCTAGTCGGTGAGCACCAGCGGCTTGCTGAAGATCCCGGCACCTAGACGGTTGAACGTCACGGCAACGAGCGTGAGCCGGTGCTCCTGTCGGCCGGAAGGAAGCGGCACGCTGAGTCGGCCGTGTTC
>CAYSWE010000024.1:2432-18702 GCA_964434515.1 uncultured Phycisphaerales bacterium
CGGCAGTCGAAAGACATCGAAGGGCGGTCCTCCATCGATCGAGGCGAGCACGACTACGAGGCCGCCCGGCAACGCTCCACGGATGACAAGCAGCCGCTTCGGCGCGGAGCCCTCGAGGAGGAGTTCGAACTCGGGTTCGAGCGTAGCTCGTAGCCGGCGAGCCTTCTCTGGGTCGCGCAAGAACGACCATCGGTGCTCGAGCAGGACGCGCCGCGACACGCCGCCTGCGAAGGCGTCGCTCGCGGCCATGCCGGTCAGCCCGTGGAGGTCGCCCCTACCAGAGATCAGGATCCGCTGCACCTCGAGTAGATTCGCACGGTGAAGCTGCGCGGCACGTTGTGCCATGGGGACATGCCAGAGAGCAAGGCCACCGACCACGACGGCGACCGCGATGGCGAGCCGGCCAAGGAGCTGACGCAGCGCAGTTCGCGACGTGCTCGCGATCAGCAGCGCCACCAGGCCGACAAGCCCGGCCCAACCCGGGACGCCGAGCGTCGCGTACCGCGACACGGCGAAACCGTTCCGTAGCCGGAAAACGAGCATCGGCAAGCCCAGAACGAACGGGAACAGAGCCGCGGCCAACAGCGGGGCGAGCGCGCGGCGACGCTCGACTCCGAGCAGGGCCGGCAGCACACAGAGGAGCAAGGCGAGCGTAGCAACGCCACCGGCGAGCTGCGCCCCTAGGTCGGGGGACGCGGCGACTGGATACCCTAGAAAGGCAAAATACGCCGCCAACACGCCCCGTTGCTGCACGAGTTCCGTTAGGGATCGTCCGGAGTGGACGTGGTATCCGACCAAGAACACGACGCCACACATTGCGGCTGCGAGACACCACCGCAGACTGCGTCGCCGACGGTTCCGAGCGTCGCCGCCGAGCACGAGAACGAGCAGGCCGAGCGGCCAGACCAACACACCGCTCGAGAACGACAGCGAGCTGACAACCCCTAGGGCCACAGGGAGCCCGAAACCGCGAATCGAACCGAGCCGCCGATCGCCCAAGAGCGCCAGGGCCCAGACGAGCCCCGCGACACTCATGAAAATCTGCAGTTGCCAGCCCCAGAGCCAGTTCTCCCACTGCTGGATCGAACACACGAGCCATGCGACGAGCACGAATGCGATTGGCGGCACGACCGCGCCGAGCTCCCGCGCAGCAACCAGGATCATGCGTCGGACACCCCAATAGAGCGCGATCGCAAGCCCGAAGGAGACCAACATCTCCGCTCGGGTGTCCCAGTCGGTCAAGATCGCGAGCACGCTCATCACGATCTTCGGGAAGAGCAGGCGGTGCTCGTTCCACTGCTCGTGGAAACCCGCGACCGTCCACGTGCCGCGCGCCACTCTGTCCAAGAAGGGCGCGAACCACCACTCATCGAAGTACGGCGTGTCGACGCAGAGCCACGCACCCCAGACCAAGAGGAGCACGAACGGCAGAGCTACCGCCAATGCCCAGCGCCAATGCCGCTTCGACGCCGGCGTCGATCCACCGGGACCCGCAACCATCCGTATCGCTAGCCGATCTGGTCCTTGCCGACATACGGCCGCAGCACCGGCGGCACCTGGACCGTTCCGTCCGCGTTCTGCCAGTTCTCGAGCACGGCGATCAACATGCGGGTGGACGCCGCGACCGTGTTGTTGAGCGTATGACAGTAGCGGGTCTTGCCGGACTCGTCCTTGTAGCGAATTCCCAGTCGCCGTGCCTGAAAATCATGAAAGCGCGACGCCGAGTGGGTCTCGCCGTAGCTCCCCCGCGACGGCATCCAGGTCTCGATGTCGAACTTCTGGATCTGCGGTTGGCCAAGGTCCCCGCCACACACGTTCACGACGCGATATGGCAACTCAAGCGCCTGCAGGAGCTCCTCCGAGTTCTGCGTGATCGCTGTGTGGTGGCGCAAGCTCTGCTCCTCATCCGCGACGTCGATCACCACCTGCTCGACCTTCTGGAACTGGTGCACACGGTAAAGGCCCTTGGTGTCCTTGCCGTAGGTCCCCGCCTCGCGACGAAAGCAGACGGATCGCGCAACGTAGAGCTTGGGCAGCTCGTTCCTGTCCAGGATTTCACCCGCGTGGAACGACGTGAGTGAGACCTCGCTCGTCCCAATGAGATTGAGTTCGTCCTTCTCACAGCGGTAGGACTGCTCCTCGCCACCCGGGAAGTAGGCCGTCCCGACCATCGCGGCGTCGCGCACCAAGAGCGGCACCTCCATCGCAACGAAACCCTTGGCGATGAGATGGTCGAGCGCGAAGCGCAGGATCGCCTCGACCAGAAGCACCGCATCGCCCTTGAGAAAGTAGGTGCGCGCCCCGGCCATCCGAACGGCTCGATTGAAGTCGAGCAAATCGAGCGACTCGCCGAGCTCGAGATGACTCCGTGGCGCAAAGCCAAACTCCCGTGGCGAACCGACACGGCGCAACTCGACGTTGTCGGCGTCGCTCTTGCCCTCAGGCACGGCAGCGGCCGGAATGTTTGGCAGCTGCAAGAGACTCGCCTCGCGCTCGCTCTTGAGCCGGCGCTCGCGCTCGGTCAAGGCCTGAATCTCGGCCTTGATCGCCTTCTGCTGCTCGAGCAGCCTAGCGCGCTCCTCGGGCTGCGCCTGGCCCATCGCCTTGCCAGCGTTCTTCTGCTCGGCACGTAGGCCCTCGACGCGCGGCAGCAGCTCGCGCAACTCCGCGTCGAGTCGGACAAAGGTATCGACGGCGTCGTCGCAGGGAATGTGCTTCTTGCTGCCCGCCGCCTTCACGGCATCGGGGTTCTCGCGCACCCACTTGGGGTCGAGCATGGGCTTGGATCTCCGTCACTTCCAGGTTGGCAGCAGCTTCTTGAACATCTTGTGCTTTTTCTGCCGCAGGCCGAAGAACGACGTGCCTTTGTAGGGACTCTTGACCGTCACGTCGAATCGATAGGTCTTTTCATTGGCGTTGACGGCGAACATTCCAAGCGTCAGCTGCGCAGTCGACTTGTAGTTCTTCCGCACTTGCTCGATCTCGCGACCCGCGAAGCGACGCCAAGATCCGAGCACCTTGGTGCCCTTTCCTTTGCTGTCGTGCGCGACGACGAATTCGGGCTCGAGCATCTCGGCGGCCAAGCAGGTGAACTTCGCTCCGGATACATCCGTGACCCACATCTTGGTCGTATCGGCCGTGATCTTGTCGCCGGATCGATCGAACAAACCCTCGATGTGAAACGGCGCCCCCATGCGAAACGTCACGGTCTTCCCAGCCTTCACCTCGATCTTCTTCGACTTGCCTTTGAAGATGACCGCGTCCATGTTCCGCGGCGCCCGGCCGCTATACACACGTCCGTAGTAGAGTTCGTAGGTCCCTTCGGGTACGACGACAGCCTTCGAGACGGCAATGTCAAACATGGCGCCTGGCCAGGAGCCGCTCACCTCTTTGATCACCAGGTGCTTCGGCTTGGCCGAACTCGGTCCCTTCCACTTGAGAGCCACGACGCCTTCCTTGACCGCAGTTGGATCGATCGGACGAAAGCGAAGAGCCTCGTTGTTCCGGAAGATGCGTACGGAATACCACTGGTCCTTGACCTTCACGAACGACGAGAACGGAACGAGCGGCCCCGAACCCACACGCATGCTGTCGAGCAGCGGGTGCGATTCCGGCTCCTTTAGCCCAGCACCCAGTCGGAAGTCCCTGAGGGCCACGGAGCCGGCCTTCTCGCCGAACACTCCGTTGCTGTTCTCGTCATACAAAGTGACCTTGACGCCAGCGATCTTGGCGGAGAAGAACGCCGAACTCCGCGAAGCGACGATGGCGAGTAGGCCGTTCTCCTTGTTGGGCTTCCATTGCGGCTCGAGGTTCAGGGTCAGACCACACCAGGGCTCGCTCTGCGTGCCGAGCCACAAGAACATCGAGTAGTTGGTCTCGTACTCTTCGCCGTCCGCATCCTTCTTGAGGTACCAAAGTTCGGTCGCCTTCTTGGGTCCTCCAAACTTGACCGACCGAGCCTTGGCGCCCACCGCGGTCAACGACTCGTACTTGTTCGGGCCTGCCCGGCGCAAGAGGATCTTGCCGTCCTTGAACCACTTCAGATCGGCAATCTGCCGCCCGTTCATCGGGAAGTTCATCCAGTAGAGGGGATTGGAACTCGCATAGAGCGAGATCCCATCGTGCGCGACCTTTGCGACCGAGTAGGCCAGCTCGGCCGTCGCCCATTTCGACCCAGGCAGGTACTTCAAGAGGCCACCCCCGCCGTC
Source organism: uncultured Phycisphaerales bacterium (assembly GCA_964434515.1). Classification (GTDB taxonomy): domain Bacteria; phylum Planctomycetota; class UBA1135; order UBA1135; genus CAYSWE01. The sequence continues at coordinate 6,641 of CAYSWE010000024.1, forward strand.
CGCGCCAGGCTTGCCATCGGCTCCAGGTTTGCCGGGCGCGCCGGGCTTACCCGCGCCCCCAGGCCCACCCGCCGGGGCCTTCGCTCCACTCTTCTTGGCGCGAACCAACGACTTGTACCACGCATTGTTCATGGCGTAGTCCTTGTGCCGTGTCCAATCCCAGTCCTCGTTGAGTTCCAGATAGCGCTGGAGCGCCATCAACTGCAACTCCTTGTCGTCGGGTGTCGCGGCCTTGTAGCCTTGCACGATGTTGACCAGGTACAACCATGCGAGGCCGGACTCAAGCTTGCTCCCGACCGACTCGAGCGACTCCGCCGTCTTGCGCATCGCCTCGATCGCCTGCCGGAACTCGCGGTCTCGCTTGGTCTCCTTGGCCGACTCGAACAGCTTCCAGGCGGTGGCCCGCTGCGACATCAGCTTCTGTTCCATCTGGATCTCGGTCTCGTCGAGCGACGAGCGCCACCGAACGATCTTGGTCAGCAGATCCGACTTCCAGGTCTCCTTCCAGAGAGTCTGCATCTCCTCGACCAGGTCGCCGGCCTTGTTGTCGCCGGCCTGGACGTACTTGTCGACTTGGATCCGGAAGTAGGCGATCGCATGTGCCGGCGCCACGCGCAGCGCCTTCTGGACCTTCTTCGGATCGTTCAGTTCCCGTGCACCATTGAAGGTGCGGAGGAACTCCGCATAGCTCACCTGCCCGATCAAGGCCGGGGTAGCGACCAACGTGGTCAGGAAGAACAGTAGGCAGTTGCGCAGCATCGGATCGTCCGTCGCAAGACGGCAAATAGGAAAGGCCTGGAAATCGAAGGGACTCGTCCGGCTCGATTCTAGCGCAGAGATCGCGCCGGCGAGCCCGACTACTTGCCCTTGTCGCGTCCGTATTTCGTCAAGAACTTGCGCTCCCGCCCTGAGAGTCCGCCCATCCCGACTTCCTTGATCTTGCCCAAGAGCCGATCGAGCTCGCGCTCGCGCTCGATCCGATGCTCGCGCTCGCGCTCGGCGGCCTTCGCCGCGAGCTTGGCCCCCACCCCGTCGAACATCCGCTCGTAGCGCCACCAAGCAAGGGCGAAAACCATCCCGCCGACATGGGCCGCATCCGCCACACCCGACGGCGGGCCGCCCCGAAACAAGAGCGCGAGGTTGTAGAGCGCCATCACGCCAAGCAGCGCAACGACCCACCAAAGCCGCGCCATGATAATGATGACGATCACCTGGGCATTGGGGTTGCGGAGCGCCGCGTAGGTCATGACCCCGTAGCAGGCGCCGCTGGCGCCGACGCACATGACAGAGTGCATGCCCATGATCGACACGAACGCCAACCAAAACACACCGCCAGCAACCCCCGCGAGCAGGTAGAGCCGCGTGAAGCGCCGAGTGCCGATGTCGCGCTCGACCATGGTCCCGAAGAAGTAGAGGACCAGGAGGTTGCCAAGGAGATGCCCCAGGCTCGAGAACGCGTGCACAAACTGATAGGTCAGCAAGTTCGCGATGCCCAAGACCGACCAGCGCTCGAACGACGGGAACCCAATCCCGAACCAGTCGGTGAGCGCCCCGGCCGTCACGAACTGCGCCACCTGTACGGCGGCAAGCGCGATCATCAGAACTTTGACCGCGGGCGTGAGGCTCGGGAAAGCGAGCTGGGGTCGATCGCCGTAGCCGGACGACTCGAACGAATAGCGATTCATGCGCGCCGGCTCAGCGGTCCTCGATGTCGTGCGGATGCAACGCTGCCTCGCCGCCGCGGGCCTGAGCGACCGCGGTGGACTTGCGTCGCGACATCATCGCAACTCCCATGCCGAGGGCGATGAGTCCGCCATCGATGAAGTAGACCGTCCACACCGCGCGGTGCGCCCCCTCCGTGAATCCATACGAATGCAGACCGACCCCGAGCAGATTGACGTGCCACCACGAAAACGTGGTGACCATGCCCAGCGCGATCGCCAAGAGCGCCAATCCCATATGACGGATCAATCCGCCGAGACGGGCGTGGAGGATCAGGATCTGCGAAAGACAGATCAGCAGCGCACCGTTCTCTTTGGGATCCCAGCCCCAGAATCGCCCCCAGCTGTCATTGGCCCAGACGCCACCGAGGATCGTACCCACCACCGAGAAGAACAGACCGAAGCACACCGCACCATAGATCATGCGGGCAATCGACGAGAGGAGTTCGCGGCTGCGCGGTCGCACCAGTCGCAGAATCAACCAGGCATGGCCCAAGGCCGCCGCCAGCAAACTCGCGGAGTAACCGATCGCCACCATGGTGACGTGTGTCGACAGCCAGAAGTTCGTGCGGAGAACCGCGAGGAGCGTCGGCATTGTGTCGCCGCCGTCCTGACGCATCTCGTAGCTGTTCGCAAGAAACAACCCGGCCGCGCCGAGAATGGCGGCGACCGAGAGCGCAACGCGTCGCTTGTTGACTCGCTCCACGAACATGAGGACAGCAACAGCAACGGCCGTGATGAACAGCGTCGTCTCGTACAGCGTGCTCACGGGTGGTCGGCCGCGGATCATGCATCGCATGGCAATCGCAGCAACCAAGAGCACGGTGGGCGGCAGGAGTGCCCACCACGCGACCTCGAACAGGCGTTTGCTACTTGGCTTGAGCCAGAGAAATGCCACGAGCACAAACGCAAGGACATAGAGCCATTGCGAGTAGAACAGGAGGTCTAAGCCATAGTAGGTCACTTCGAGTTCGACCTTGTCGTACTCATTGCGCGTCCGCGCCATTCCGACGAGGTTGTCGTGCAGCCGGCGAAGATCGGCCTCGAAGGCGTCCGGGTCCGTACTGTGGTCTACGAGCGAGGCCAGCAACGGCAGTTGCGCGACAGCCAGGCTTGCATTCGGGCTCGACACGGCGCGCAGCTTCGCGGCCAACACATCGCCCAACGTCAACCACTCCTCGCTCTCTTTGTCCGCCGGCGGAAACAGCTGCAGCGCCTGCGCTCGTTGGGCCGCGCCCAGCACCGATCCGACAAGCTGCTGCGCCGGCGTAGTTGTCGAGGCCTTCGGCGGCGGATCCGCAAACACGATCGCCCGGACCTGGTCGTACTTGGACAGGACCCGCATGAGATCTGCCTTGGCGGGCTCTCCGTAGATCTTGCGTAGGCGCTCGGATCCACCGACGTCGTAGACTCGGCGGAACGGGTCCATCACGTGCACCAACGACTCGTAGTCGGAAATGTTGTGCCCAAGCATGTAGATCTGCTGCTGGATCGCCGACCGCTTCTTCATCTCGATCCGGCTGTACTGGTTGGCCAGGTCGTAGAGGCGACCGATCGCCGGGCGTAGCTCGTTGTACGAGTACAGGTCCCGCATGCGCTTTCCGTCGTGCAGCAACTCCAGCGCGTCGATCACCTCGAACGAAGCCACCCGAAACGTCGGGTATCCACTCGCCCGCCCCGGCCGGAACAGACAATCGAGCAGCCACTCGGTGGCGCCGAGCCGCCGGCCCGCCACCTTGATCGTGCGCCGGGCGCTAAACGCCTGCAAACGGAACATCGCGACCGTCGACACCGGTTTGACGCGCCCTCCCTCTTGGACAGGAAGGCGAGCAAAGAGGTTCAGCGTCTCTTCGTTCCAGCCGGAATCCTGTGCTCGCACCGACGGAGCGAGCAGCACGAGGGACGCGAGCGCGAGACAAGAAACGACAATCGACCGAAGAACTCGGCGCATTATGCGATCTCCTTCTGAACGAGCTTGGTGGCGCGCTTGGACTCCTTGCTGACCCAACCAAGCAACTTCGCACCGAAGTGGATCAGCAACCCGGCGGCGATGACCCAACAGGCCCACTCCGGCCAGGAGTCGGCGAGGTTGTCAACGACGGAGAACACGGAGAAGTACTCGCCGCGCCAACTCGGATCCTGCGGTCCCCAGTTGGTCTGAAACAACACGTAGCCCTTGTAGCGAAGCGGCTGGTTCATCTCGATATGGACCGGACGCTCCGCTCCATCGTCGAGCACCGAGATCTCGCTCTCGAAGGATTTGGGCCGCCGGGTTCCGGGGTGCCAGACGACGCTGAACTTGTCGAGGCGAACGTCGAACGGCAGCGGCCACCGCTTGTGCCGCAGCTCGAGGCCCCAGACTTTCCCGTCGATCTCGACGGCGTACGGCGCACGCTCCCCACCCCAAAGGATGGCCTCGTGCGTCTTGCCGGACTTCTTCTCGCGCAGGACCGCGTAGATCGCGGCCAGGTTTTGTTCGGCGTTGACAGCGGGCTTCAGGGCGACGACCCGGAAACCGTCGACGACGCGCCCGTCGGATGCACCCGGCACACCTCCGGTCCCGGGACGGACGAGCGCGTTGCGCGTGAAGTTGATCAGTGTCAACTCAAAGGGCAACCCAGCGTGCCGGAAGGTGCGCGGACTACCGAGCCCTGGAAAATCCTCTTCTGGAATCTCGAAACGCCGCTCGTTGCCTTCGGCCAGCGGCTCGATCACGTCGAACTGCCAATCCGTATAGCTGATGTACTCTCCAGCCGTCTGGTGCGGATTGACCTGCATGTAGCCGTCGGTCGACCAAACGAACTTGACCAGCCCGGCGACGATCAACAAGACGATGCCCGTGTGGGCCACCAGGATGCCGATCGTGGCTGTCGACTTGCGGATGCGGATGAAACCACCCACGAGCAAGTTGACCATCAAGGCCCCCATCAACGTGACACCGCCGAGCATCGGAATCCCGAGCTTGAGGCCGAAGACCTTGAACCGGTCGATCAGCCCGAACGAATCGAAATACGCCTTCTGCGCCTCGTACAGGCCATGCTCGACTTGATAGAGCGTCCCGCGCCAGGTCACGTAGGCCAGCAGGGCCAGGATGGTCACGGCCAGCGGAAAGCCGCCAATCCAGGCGTAGACCCGCGCCAGCAACGAGCGCGCCGGCTTGCCAGGGACGGGCCTCGTCGGCTCAGCGGAGCCAACTACATCTTCGAGCTTCGTCATGATCTCTGCCCCGTTTGCCTTCTGCGCTATCGTGCCGGCCTGGCCCCTGGTCAGGCGGTCATTTGCTCACACGGATGGATTTGCTGAATACGAGAAACTTGGCGCGGTTGGCCTGAACGACTTCGCGCGGCCCAATCATTTTGAGGAACAAACTCTGCGACCTACCCGGCACGATGATACCAGTCAGCCCAGCATCGGGAATCGCGGCCATCCCCATGCCCCCCTTGAACTCGCCTGTAACCTCGACGAGCACACCATTGCGCCCGGCGACACGCACCTTTTCGTAGCTATCCACGGCACTCTTGGACACCGGATTCTTGCCGACCTGGCCGCGCCAGCGATTGACGTTATCGACCAAGGCACCGCCGGAGAGCATGAGATAGACCTGGGTCTTGTCGTCGGTCCCGGGGAGAAACGTTACGAGACGCATGCGCTTCTTTGGGCCCATGCGCCACCCCTTGGGCACATCCCATGCCAAACCGGCGTCGCTCGGTCGCGAAGCCGCCTTGGCCGCGCCACCTTGAGATACGCCACGCCGTATCGGCTTGAGTGACTTCGCCAGCGCGATGAAGCTCTCTCGTTCCTTGGTGATCGTGGCCTTCGGGCCCACGGCCTTGACGAACACCGACCAGTTCCCGTGGCGAACGATCAGCCCCAAGAACTTCGCGTCCTGGATCCCAGCCTTTCCCATCCCGGCGTAGCTCCCGTCCAGTTCGACGAACAGCGCCTCGCGACCCGAAAGACCATCGAGCTTGAGCCTAGGAAGCTTCTCGATCTCGGCGTGCGTGGTCGGCCCTAGCCCGATCTGCCGGCGCCAGCGCGCGATGTTGTTGTCGAGCCCGCCGGCATCCCCCATGAGCACGCTGACCCAGCACTGGGCGTCGGCCTGATCGCCGATCTGCAGGTTGATATCGCGAAACTGACGCAGCGGCAACCGCTTCCAACCCGGCGGTAGCGCGTAGGAAAAGGACGGCGGCACGTTGGTCGCCGCCGCGGGCGAGCGATCGAGCCCGAACCGCTGGGCCGAAGGAAGAGGCGTCGGCGGCCGCTTGGTGCGCGACGCGACGATCCTCGTTCGATCGATCTCGCGCTCGTCAGCCGAGTGGCTACAAGCCACGATGAGGCTCGCGGCCAGTGCGGCAACGACTTTCGGAACGAACGCGACGGGAGAGGACTCAGTCATGGCTCAAGTTCTGGACGAAGGTGGAAGAGACAGCTTGGCCAAGACCGAACTCCGCGTCAGCGTTTGCGGTGCAAAACGAAATCAGCCATCGAACGGAGCGCATCCAGGTACTCGTTCCCCGGAATGCGATCCAAGCACGTCAACGCCGTGCGAAGGTACCCGTCCGCACGTTCATGTGCGTAGTTCAGTCCGCCGGCCAAATCAAATTCGGAGGCGAGCTGGGCCTGCTTGCGCATACCATCATCGACCGCCGTCGACGTCCGGGCGGTGCCCGCGGCGCCACTCGCAACACCGTTGCCGCTTGCCATGTCCAGCCGCGCGCCCCCGGGCGCGCCAGCGCCCCGAAAAATCTCGGCGAAACGGCGGCGGCCCGACTCGTCGAGACCGCGCAAGACCCAAAGGAACGGAAGTGTGAGCTTGCCCTTGCCGAAGTCTGTGCCAAGCGACTTTCCGACCACCGATTCGTCGCCCTCGACATCGAGACAATCGTCGATGATCTGGAACGCGAGCCCGAGATTGTAACCAAAGTCGCGCATATCCCGGACAAGGTGCGGTGCGCTGCCGCTCTGCGCCGCGTAGAGGGCACCGAGTTCGCTGGACGCACCGTAGAGGACGCCGGTCTTCTCGCCGATGACCCGGAGATACTGTGCTTCGGTCAAGTCGAGGTCCCAGCGATGCAGCATCTGGGTCATCTCGCCTTGGCAGATCACGCGCGTGACCTCGGCGAGCAGCCGACTGCAGCGCTGGTCGGGCAGCAAGACCGACATATGAAACGCTTTCGCGTAGATGTAGTCGCCGAGCAGGACCGAGACCTCAGAGCCGTGGATCGCATTGAGCGTCGCGAGCTGACGCCGAACGATGGCACCATCGAGGATGTCATCATGCACCAGCGTTGCCGCATGGATCAGCTCGACGATCGCAGCGACCGGGATGTGCGCGTCCGTGCAGTTGCCGAGCGCCTTCGCGACCAGGAGCACGAGTGCCGGACGCAGCTGCTTGCCACGAAAACGCGCAACATGGTCGAGTAGCGGTCGGAGTTCCCCGTTCTCGGGGCGCAGCGCGTCCGCGACCGCGCAGCGCACGCGGCCGAGCTCGTCGTCGACGAGCGCCGTTACGTCTTTGAGTGCTGTGCTCCCGCGCACAGAGGGCTCACCTTGCGGCGTCACTTGGTTCCTAAGAGCTGAGACGGTGGACAGTAAGTAGGCCGAGGGATCCTCGGCCTACGGAACAGGGCCCGGCAGTCTAGCCAGGAACCGATCCAGTTCGTCGAAAGTTCGCTCGCTTTCTGCACTCTGGCGGATCGCCCGCCACGAAACGCCACGCAGCTGCGACATCGCGCCGCGCGCGCTCCAACTCTACGCCGACTCTTCCTTCTTCTTCTCGCTCTCGGCTTCCGGCAGCTTCTTCTCCTCGTCGGAGTCCTCCCCCTTGAGCCCCTTGCGGAACTCAACGATGCCCTGCCCTAGCGAGCGGGCCATGCCGGGAACGCGGTTTCCGAAGAAGAGCAGGGCAACCCCGCCGATAACCAGGAGCTCCCAGCCGCCGAACATTCCAAACGCCAAGATTGCGGCCATGCTCACGAACTCTCTTGCTTACCCAGACGGACTTCTCTGCACACCCCTGGGACGACCCCGTGTCGCCAACAGAGCTGCGTGAGGATGCTCTCTAGGATAGCCGCGCCAGCAGGAAAAGTCCCCGACCGAACCCGAGGGTGTGCACCGACTTCGTCGCAACGCCCCATCACTCGGTCGCATCGCTGCCGTTGCCACCCGGCGCGGCACCGTAGGTCGCCCGATTCTCGGCCCACCAACGCTCCCACGCCGCGGAGTCGGGAGGCAAGCCCTGGCCCGTCAAACGCACGAGCTGCTCGTGCACTTTGCCTCGAACGTTGGCATCCCCCGACCGCAGCGAGGAAACCAGGATCTCGACCGCGTTGCGCCGAACCTTGTAGTTCCGACCATAGATCGTCTGGTTGAAAGCCTCGAACGACTCCACCAACTCCCGGAACGCCGCGCCGAGCCGTTCGCGCTCCTGCACCAGCGCCCCCACATAGAGAAAGAGCATCCCAAGGCAGAAGTAGCCGAGGTAGGGCAAAAACGCTGGGAGCAGATGCTCGCCGCCGAAGACACCAGTGATCGCTACGGCGACGAACGCGAGGCCAAGGATGTAAAGAAAGAGCGGTGTCCGACCGCGACGGTGATCGACGTGGGCCAGGAGTTGTTTCCTTAGCTCGTCATCCATGCTGGGTCGCTACCGAACACCGATCACAGCGGTGCCGCCGTTGGAGAGAACCGCGCCGAATGCGTTGGCGCGCCGATCAAACACCAGCGCCTGGTTGTGGAAACGAGCTCCTGCGAACGCCACGTTGTTCGGCAGCGGCGCACTCCACGTCGCGCTGCCGTTTTGGTTCACGAGAACGCCCAAGAGGTCCGGGCTGACCAAGAGGCTACAACCGGTGAGGCCCACACCGTCGAGCTTGAGCGGCAACGGGATGGCTCCCCAGGTCTTGTTCGAGAAGCCCAAGAACATCGCTGCCGGCACACCCGACGGCAGCTTGGTGACCCTGACTTGGAGCGTGTCGCCAACCCAAGGCCCCTTGCCGGGGACGCCGGCAAGCACAGGAATCCCCGCGCTGCCGCGACAACCGGCACCGAAGGCCGTGTAGCCCGCCCGCTGCGACGTCCGGTATTCCCAGGTCTCATTGGTGAAGCCCACATCCCATCCGCCGACCAGCAGCGTCCGCCCACGAACCCAGTCGTAGGCCGCCGAGTGACCGGAGCGTCCCGTTGGCGTGCGAAGCGGCTGGCGCTTGGTCCAGTTCGTGCCGTCCCATTCCCAAGTTTCTCTCGGCTGCACGGTGCCGTTCCACCCGGAGAACAGCACGGTCCTCTGGCGCACCTCGTCGTACGTCAGCGTGTTGCCGACCAGGGGACCTGGGCTGGTCTTCGGCTTGCGTTGCGTCCAGTTCACCCCATCGAACTCCCACGTGTCCGCGCGAATGCTGAGACCCGCAAAAAAACCGCCGTAGAGCACGACGCGATTGCGAACGCTGTCGAAGGCCAGCGCGTGGTCACGGCGCCCGGGCGGCGAGGTCATCGGCTTGAGCTGAGTCCACGTCTTGCCATCGAAGGTCCACGTGTCATTGAGACTCGTGCCGTTCGCATCGCGCCCGCCAAACAACAGAATGCGTCGCTGCCGAGAGTCGTAGACCATCGCCGCGTCGTTGCGCGCGCTCGGCGACTTCGCTGGCTTGATCTGCGTCCAAGTCGTCCCGCGAAACTCCCACGTGTCCGCCATGTGGCCACCACGCAGCGAGGTGCTGCCACCGAAGATCACGAACTTGCCGCGCCCGCGGTCGTAGGCGCCGGCATGCCGAAAGCGCTTGGGCGGACGAATCCGTGGACTGAGTTTTGTCCAGGTGTTGCCACGAAAGCGCCAAGTCTCGTCGAGCTTCGTGCCGCCCGACTGCGCGCCACCGAACAGGATCAGTCCGAGCACATCGGCCACCAGGACGTGATCGGCGACTCGCGATGGCAGTTGGGTCGGCTTGAGCACCTTCCAGTCCGCCTGGGCAAACAGGCCGCTTGCAAGGAGTGGCACGGAGAGAAGCAACGGGAAGGCGCGCGACCGCGAGAGAGAACGATGAGCCATGGCTGTTCCTTTGGAAGAGAGGCCGGTCAGAGAGAGCCCCTCAGCATAGCCAAAGCCCGGCCGCTAGCGAATGCCCACCTCGGCTACAGCACCGACTTCATGAGTGCGCCAATCTCGGATGGATTGTTGGCAACGTGGACGCCGGCGGCCTCGAGCGCGGCGATTTTCTCCGCCGCAGTCCCCTTGCCACCTGCGATGATCGCCCCGGCGTGCCCCATACGCTTGCCCGGTGGCGCGGTCTGCCCAGCGATGAAACCGACCACGGGCTTCGTGACGTGCTCCTGGATCCACGCCGCGGCTTCTTCCTCGTCGGACCCGCCGATCTCGCCGATCATGACGATCCCCTCGGTCTCCGGGTCATTCTGGAACAGCTCGATGCATTCTTTGTGCCCTAGGCCGTGGATCGGGTCGCCGCCCATGCCAATGCACGTCGACTGGCCGAGCCCCAGCTCGCTGAGCTGCCAGACGGCCTCATAGGTGAGCGTGCCCGAACGCGAGACAACGCCGATCTTGCCCGGCTTGTGGATGTAGCCCGGCATGATCCCGATCTTGCAGCCGGTGTTGCCGCCGGTCGGCGTGATGATGCCCGGACAGTTGGGTCCGATGACCGTGACGCCAAGCTCACGAATCCGCTGCATGGTCCGCGCCATATCCAAAACCGGAATGTGCTCCGTGATCGTCACGATGAGTTCGACGCCCGCATCCGCGGCCTCAAGCATCGCGTCGGCGCAAAACGCGGCAGGGACGTAGATCACACTGACAGTCGCTCCGGTCTGCTCGACGGCATCCTCGACCGTATTGAACACCGGCACACCACACGCCTCTTGTCCACCCTTCCCGGGAGTCACACCCGAGACGATCTTGGTGCCATAGTCGAGCATCTGCTGGGTATGGAAGCTGCCATGCCCGCCGGTGATCCCCTGAACGAGCACGCGCGTGTCCTTGGAAATGAGAACACTCACTGGGCACCTCCCGCGGCCTCGACGGCCTTCTTGGCGGCCTCGTCGAGCGAGTTGGCCGTCATCAGTTTCACACCGCTCTCTTCGAGAATCTTGCGCCCCTCTTGGACGTTGGTTCCTTCAAGACGAACGACGAGCGGAACGGTCAGATCGACGGTCTTGGCCGCGTCGACAACGCCATGCGCGATGACGTCGCACTTGGCGATCCCACCGAAGATGTTGATCATGATGGCGCGAACGTGCTTGTCCGACAGCAGGATCTTGAACGCGGCAACCACGCCCTCCTTGGTGACGCTGCCGCCGACGTCGAGGAAGTTGGCCGGCTCGCCGCCATGCAGCTTGATGACATCCATGGTCGACATCGCCAGCCCGGCGCCATTGACCATGCAACCAATGTTGCCATCCAACGCGATGTAGTTGAGGTCGAACTTGCCCGCCTCGATCTCCTTGGCGTCCTCTTCGCCCAGGTCGCGATACTCCTGGATGTCCTTGTGCCGAAACAGGCCGTTGTCGTCGAAGTTCATCTTGCCGTCGAGCGCGATCACATCGTCGCTCTTGGTGACGACGAGCGGGTTGATCTCGGCGAGCGAGCAATCCAGCGCATCGAACGCCTTCGCCAAACCGAGCATGACCTTGCAACCGTTCTTGAACGCCGCGCCCGCGAGACCGAGCTTGAAGGCCAGGATGCGCGCCTGGTAGGGCTGCATGCCTAGGGCCGGATCGATCGCCACCTTGAAGATCTTCTCGGGTGTCTTGGCCGCGACCTCCTCGATCTCCATGCCGCCTTCCCGCGACGCCATCATGACCGGCTTGGCGAGCTGCCGGTCCACGGTAATCGCCAGATACAGTTCGCGAGCGATGTCCGAACCCCGCTCGACCCAGACCCGCTGCACGACCCTGCCTTCGGGGCCGGTTTGGTGCGTGATCAGCGCCCTGCCGAGCATCCCTTGAGCTGCACTGCTGGCTTCTTCTGCCGAACGAACAAGCTTGACGCCGCCGCCCTTGCCGCGCCCGCCGGCGTGGATCTGCGCCTTGACGACGGCGAGCGGCGCGCCGAGCGCCGTGAATGCCTCACCGGCTTCGGCGGCGGTCAGCGCGACGCGCCCCTCAGGAACGGCCACGCCGAAGCGCTTCAGCACTTCCTTGGCCTGGTACTCGTGGATCTTCATCGATGGAGTCTCATGCGTGAAAGGTCGGGCGCTCATCGCGCTGGCTGAAGGGTCAGGCCGACGCCCAAGACGGCGAGCAGGATAGCGACCGCGCGACTCGGCGGGGAGCAGCCGTTGCGAGAATCCGCGAGCTCCCCTCGCACCCACCCGCACATCCGGGCTA
>CAYSWE010000025.1:0-18658 GCA_964434515.1 uncultured Phycisphaerales bacterium
ACGAGTGTCCAGTCCTGGCATCTAACCGGCGCGGTGATCGAAACGATCCACTAGTCGTGCGACGCGGAGGGCGGAAAAAATGACTCCGACACCTTATTTCCGGCTTCCTCGCGGATGTGCTCGACGGCGAGTTCGATGCGGTCGCGGCGCGTGCGGAACGAGATCACGCAGATTCGTGCGAACACGCGTCCGCGGCTGATGCAGCTCGAGAGCATGACCTTGCCACGCCGCGTTACGTTGGCTACGAGGCGACGGGTCGCTTCGTTCTCCGTCTCTAGTGACGCCCCGGGCTTGGTCACATGGAACGCGAACAAGGACAGTTCCGGCGGTGCGACGATCCGCAGACTCGGCACCTTCGAGAGTTGGTCATGCGCCCACACCGCGAGTTCGCGCTTCTCGGCGATCGCCGCCCGAATCTTGCGCACACCGAAGAGTTGCACGGCCAGCCATACGCGCAGCCCCCGGAAGGGCCTTGAGAGTTCAGGTCCATACATGCTGATGTCATAGACATCCTCGGTGTCATCCTCACACGAGTTCGGCAGGTAGCTTGCGGTCGCCGCGTGCGCAGCATGCAGCTTGTGTCCGTCGCGCACCAACACGGCACCGGTGCCGTACGGAAGGAACAACCCCTTGTGCGGATCGAGGGCAATCGAGTCCGCGTGTTCGAGTCCCGCGAAGCGCGGGCGCAGCTCGGGCACGAGGTGGAAGAAGCCGCCGTAGGCGCCATCGACGTGGTGCCACAGCTCGAACTCACGACACACCTCGCCAATCGCGGCCAGCGGATCGATCGATCCGGTGTTGATGGTGCCGGCCGAAGAAACCACGACGAAGGGACGCAGCCCGCGCTTCCGGTCTTCGGCGACGGCCGCGCGCAGCGCATCGACCCGCATCCGATACTGCGCGTCCACCGGAACCAAGCGGATTCGGTCGTCCTGGATACCGGCGATGCGGGCCGCCTTGCGCACAGAATGATGCAGTTCCTCTGACCCGTAGAGAACGCCACTGCGAATGTCTGCACCGAGCAGCCATTCGCGCGCCGTGACTAGCGCACTGAGCGAACACAAGGAACTGCCGGACAACAGAAGTCCCCGAGTCGTCTCGGGAAACCCCATCCAATCACGAATCCAATCGAGGACACGCGCCTCCAATGTCGCGAGCGCGGGCGCCGCCTGCCAAACGCCGACGAAGCGATTCGTCGTGTTCGAGATCAGATCGGCAAGAGCCGCCGGGAAGATCCCGCCACCGGGGACGTAAGCGAGGTAGCCCGGCCCGGCAGTATTGAACGACCGCGGGATCCAATCGTCGAACAAGCGGGCCAGTAGGCCCTCGAGCGCGCGTCCATCCTCTGGCGCATCGCGCTCGATCGCGCGGCAGAGCGCCGCCGCGTCGACATCGCCACACGACGGCTGATCGGGGAGGCTCTCGAGATGCGCAAGGCATCGCTCGAGAACAATCTCCCCCATGCGCTCCATTTCGGCGCGCGAGAAGTCGAGGTTCGCCGGGTCATCCATACTGAGTCTGCGATCCAACGACTCCACGGTCGCCGTTGCGTTTACGCTACTTGGAACCGGCGCGAAGCACGAGGCCGCGACTGAACGCAAACCCCTGAACGGCCCGCGCGTCGAGCTCGATGGCCTGGTAGTAGATCGGCACGTTGACGAGTGTGGCGTCGTTCGGGTAGGGCACGACAGGATTCGCGCCGGCAGCCGGAATCGACATCGGCAGGACCACGAGCGGCGTGACGAGCACAGTGCCGCCCAAGACCGCGAGCGACGCCTTGCTGGCGCCGACCAAGAACACGCCAGCCGTAGTGCTCCCGGCAGAGTTTCCGATACGAATCGTCACACCAGAGTTGATGACCGGACGAGCCGCCGGGCGCAGCGAGGGAACGCCATTCCGGCCTGCCAGCCCAACACCGTAGTTGACCGCCTCATAGCCGAAGCGCGTGATTCGCGTCGCCCAGCGGTTCGTGCGAATGATGAACTCCTGGATCGTCCAGAAGCCGATCTCGTCCACCGGATCAACGTCGATGTGGCTGTAGTCACCGAATCGGTTGCGACCCGCGCGGTCGATGCGGTTCCACGCGGCCTGGCCGGCCTTGGTAAGAATCGGCGCCGAGGTCTGTCCAGGCGGATCACTCTTGCGATGCGCCGCGACAAACGACGAGGCATACACGCCGGCGTGGCTACCACTGAAACCGATACCAACGTCGCCGTTCTTGTCCACGGCAACCGTGCCGTAGAAATAGCTCCAGAGCCGATCGGAGATCGTACCCACCTGACGCGTCGACAGCGGCGAAACCCGGATCTCATACCAGCGAACCGCGGACCGCCCAGCGACATTGACACCCTGAGCGGTGTAGATCGAGCCGTTGCGATACACTGCGTTCATGGGACGCCAGTCGATCGTCGAGAGCGGCCGCGTGCTGCCCCTGGCCGGAGCATTCGGCGGCGACGAGTGGAACGGAATCGAAGCAAAGCCCATCTCGGTCAAGGTCGGGGCGGTCAGCGGCGGGTTCACCCGACGGATGCGCAACGACGTGCTGCTGCGCCGCGACACGAAGTACTCACGCCCCGGATCGCCATAGGTCGTGCACGGTTGAATCGCGCCTTCCCAACGCAGCGAGCGAAACGCTGTGATCGTCCCGACGCGCGGCGTGCTCGCGAGCAGCGGCGCCTTGTCGATCGCCCAGATCGTCATGCGAGCACCACGCCCTACCTGGAACGCAGCCGTGTAGATACCGCGCTTATCCACGCCGAGCGTCGGATAGTCGGACCAGCGCCCGGCATCCGACCCCACCGCGACATTGAACGAGAACTTGAACCACGAACCCGACGGATCGCTGGTCTTGGAGATCGCCACATAGATCCTGCGACCGGTGAAGGTCGACGCAAGCACGACAAACCGCTTCGCGTGCACGTCGTAGACGGCACGCGGGTCGCCAATGAGCCGGTTGACGTTCCAAAACGGACGCAGCCCGACGTTGAGCACACGCCGCTTGTCCGACTTGCGCCACGCAGACATGTTGGCGTTGGTGATGGCGAGGTAGTGGTTCGGACCATTGGCGCCACAGGTGTCCGGCGGGATGAGGTTCGCGCCCGGATCTCCCTGCACTGTGCCGGTGAAGTTGTCCCAGGTCGTCGGGCTCGTGCCACCCAGTTGCCCTTGGACAAACGCGCCGCCGCCGCCAGTCTGCTTGGCAACGGACGCACCCTTGGGCGCCGGGACGATTTGATCGTTGCGCACGCCGCGCGTCCGCACGGGCGGCGCCATGGTCCGGGCGCGGGCCCGCACGACGTCCATCGACTCGAGCACGAGCGGCGAGATCTCGGCAGCGGGGATCGGCTCGCCGCGCCGCGTCGATGTCTGCGCGGAAAGCGCAGATGAAAAGAGAACCGGCACGGCAAGAGCAACCGCGCCGAAGTGAAGCCTTCGGCAGCTAGACATACGTGGCATTCCTGGGGAAACAGGTTGGGACAAGACGATCGGCCCGGAGGAACCCGAACCGAGACAGGAGTGTCGAGCCAGAAGGCTCCGACGAATTGATTGTAACGGCCCGCGGAGCGAACCCCGGCCCCCCGAACCAAGGAATCTCAGGCCTCACTTGGCCTTGCCACCCTTCTTGGCTTTGGCCTTGGCCGCGAGCCGAGCTCGAAGCGCCTTCTGGTTCGGCACGAGGACGAGATCGAGCTTGACCAAGCCACTGCCGTGCACGGCAACCTTCGCTCGCGTGGACCATTGCACACCGCCCCAACACGACACCGTATACTTTCCCGGAGCAACCCGGCGAATCCGGTAGCTCCGATGACCATGGTCGTTCCGGATGCTCCCCCAACTGCCGCGGCCGCCGCCTCGAAACTGGAGCCAACGCGGCACCGCTTTCTCGGCAACAGCGCGTTCCGCGTCAGACAGGCCGCCGTAGTCGAGTCGGATCGCACCCGCAAGCTGAATCGCGCGCACGACGTGCAGCCGAACCACCTTGCCCTGGCCACCGGCATGCACCTGGATCGTCGTCTGCGGCAACACCCAGCTGTCGTCCCCCTCGCCCGCCGCCTGGACGCCATAGGTCGCCTCCGGAATGGACGGAAACCGCGCGCGACCGTCCTCTTCCGTAACGGCCGTGAACCGCTTGGAGCCGGTCTTTCCATCGCTCCTGAGCACGACCGGCAAACCGCCCAACGCCGCGCCCGCGGGATCGGAGAGAACGATCGTCAGCGCGCCAAGGTGGAGATCGACATCGAGGCGTGCCTCGCCACCGTCCTTCACCTTGGCCTGGCCGCTCCACATCGTGTGCTCCAGAACTCCGCCGTCCCCGATCCGCAGGACGCGCACGGAAAACTGGCCATCCGGAACGCCCTGGATGCGGAAGTTGCCACTGGCATCCACGGACACGCGCCGGCGGCGTCCGGCATAGGCCTGCACGACCAGACCGACGCCAGGCCTGCCGTCGACACGGATACTGCCGACGATGCTGCCCGAACCGCCGGACTTGCGATTCTTGTCGATCGTGACCATGGTCGTGGCGCCCGGCCGAATCTCAGCCGTCACCCGCGAGTTCCAGGCCGATTCGGAATTGCGGAGGATTTTGGTTGCGGACGCAAACGAGTCGATTGCGCTGAACTTGGCCACGGGTTGAAACGCCCAGTTGCCAGGATCGAGATGGGCGATGCGGAACTTCCCATCTTGGTCGGTCCAGGTCAAGCGTGGCAGCATCGCGGGCGCCGCTCCCCGTGCAGTCTTCCAGCGCGGTGACGCCATGATGACGCTGGTCTCCTTGGGCGGCACACCGCTTTCCAGCACGACCCCCGCGACGTTGCCTCCCTGTTTCAGAACGAAGCGAATGGTGGCGCCAGGCGCCGTCTTCTGCTTGCCGGACG
Source organism: uncultured Phycisphaerales bacterium (assembly GCA_964434515.1). GTDB lineage: Bacteria > Planctomycetota > UBA1135 > UBA1135 > CAYSWE01. Next base: position 4,878 of record CAYSWE010000025.1, read on the forward strand.
ACGCGAGCGCATAGGCCGGGTGGCGCGCAAAGAATTGCGTCGCGCCGGCCTCGATGAAGTCGATTTGAAGTCGCCCGTGGGCATCGGTGCGGCCAAGGAGCAGGGGCAGTTCGCCAAACCGCGCGCGCGGCGTCCCGCGCTCGCGGCGCGTGGGCTTGCCACGTGCCTTCGGGCCGCGCCCCTTCCTATGCCACCAGTAGATGCGCGCGCCAGCGACGGGCTTGTTGGCCGTGGCGACGACCTCGAACTGGGTGATCGGTGCCGGCACCAATCGAATCGTGATCTTGCTGCTGGCGTGGTTCTTCTTGACGACCTCGGTGCGCAGATCGAGCAGGCCGATGCCCAGGGCAAAGCCCTTGGCCTTGACGAGCACGCGATACGGCTTGGCGGCAACCCCCCGCACCTTCCAAGTGCCGGCCTCGGACGCCTTGGTGACGTGCTTGGCGCCGACGAACCGCTCGAGCCCTGGCACGTTCGCCGCGGGTTCATCCGCCGCACCCAGGCGAACGAGCGCATCGGGGACCGGCTCGCCGAGTGCGTTGACCACGGCGATTTCACCGGCGGTGAGTGCCGGCAGCTTGATGTCCACATGGTCCCCCGCCCGATGCGGGCCGAGGAGCTCCCAGGATTGACCCGGCTCCCGTTGGTAGGCAACGAACAACCTTGCGCGCGGCAACCCCGTGCAACGGAAGCGACCGTCGCCACTCACCACGGTCGGCTTCGGAAAGAACCCGAGCGGCGCGACGCTCAGCATGGCTCCGACACTGACGCGTGCAGTCGTGACCGCAGCCCCGTTCTCGTCGAGGACGCGCCCAGTCAGGATACCGCCCTCTTTGAGCCGGATCGTCCCCACGGACGCCTCGGCCAGAGCTCGCACGCGCAGACTCTTGGTGAACGTGAGCTTGCCAGCAGAGTGGACCAGCACCGACGACTGCCCTGGGCGAACGCCGCGGACCACGAACTTCCCCGTGGCATCCGAGCGCGCCTCGCCAAACGGTAGCTCGCGGTCGTATTTCTTGACCCAGCGCGGCATCGGCAAGACCAAGGTCAGGGATGCCGGTCCCGCCTTGACGACCACGAGCCCCTCAGGATCGAACTGCGACACACCAAACTGCAGCAACATTCGCGGGATGTCCGCAACACGCACACGCGCGCCGGCGACGGGTTTTCCGGATTCATCGACAAGGGTTCCCGACACGGACCCACGCTCGAGGATTTCGATGTCCCCGAGGTCAGAGACCTCGCCGGACGAAGGCATGCGGTCGACGACGCGGATCGTGGCTTTGTCGGTCCGAAGGCCAATCGCGAGCAGCAAGAACGAACGCCAATGCAGCCCTTCGAGCCGAAAGCGTCCGTCGGCATCGGTGCGCGACTTCCCCTTGAAGACGACCGGATCATCGGTCGCCGCCAAGCCCATGGCCATGTCCATGGTTGGCGCCACGACGTCGAAACGTGCCTCGATGCCGCGGACTTCGACGCCAGCGATCGGCTCGCGGGATCCCTTCCAGATCAGGCGCCCGGTGAGCCCCGACAGCGCGCGCCGGTATTCCTCCGATTCCGCCGGTGCGGCATCCTTCGGCGCCCCAGACTCCCGACGCACGAGCTCCGGCGCCGCGACATCGGGCCCGGCGTCCCCCCCCAGGGCACCATCCCCCTGGACATCGCTGATCTTGCCAAGATCGTCGATCGGCGTATCGCCGTGCCCGCGACCCGGGAAGAACGCCCAAATGAGTGCAGCGATCGCAATCGCCAGGACGAGGGAGAGCAGGGCGCGTGGTCGAGTCATGAGGAGGGCGGTTACGCAGGGGACCAGTGTGGATTTTGATAGAAAAAACGACTACGACACCTTTCTTCTATCAGGAGATCACCGGCATGGTACAGCGCGTCGTCCTGGCGTACTCGGGCGGACTCGACACTTCGATCATCATCCCATGGCTCAAGGAAACCTACGACAACTGCGAAGTGCATGCGGTTGCGGGCGACGTGGGGCAGGGTGCGACGGAGTTGGAGGGCCTGGAGGAGAAGGCCGCGCGTAGCGGCGCGGCGTCGTGCCGCGTGGTCGATTGTCGCCACGCGTTCCTCGAAGAGGTCGTTTGGCCGTGCCTCATGGCACACGCGGTCTACGAGCGCCAGTACCTGCTCGGAACCGCGATGGCGCGGCCGATTCTGGGCCGAGCGCAGGTCGAGTACGCCCTGGAAATCGGCGCGGACGCGCTCTGCCACGGTTGCACGGGAAAGGGGAATGACCAGGTCCGCTTCGAGCTGGCCTATCTCGCCCTCGCTCCAGAAATGCAGATCATCGCACCGTGGCGCACCTGGGCGATCCAATCGCGCGAAGAGGCGATCGACTACGCCCACGCGCATGGCATCGAGATCGCCGCAACCAAGGAGAAGATCTACTCACGCGATCGCAACCTGTGGCATATCTCCCACGAAGGCGGCGCCATCGAGGATCCGGGAAACCGTCCGGTCGATGACGCCTGGATGCTCACGGTCGATCCGCGGCAAGCCCCCGACACGGCCCTCGAGGTCCGCGTTGGCTTCGAAGCCGGTGTGCCCGTGTCGGTCAACGGGGAACGACACGACTCCGTTGGCATCCTCGAGACGCTCAACCAAGCCGCGGCCAAACATGGCGTCGGCCGAATCAACATGCTCGAAAACCGCCTCGTCGGCATGAAGAGTCGTGGCCTCTACGAGACACCGGGAGGCACGGTTCTCTACGAGGCAATGCGCGCCCTGCACGAACTGGTGCTCGATCGCGACACCGCGCACACGCTCTACGGGCTGTCGCTACGCTTCGCCGAGTTGGTCTACTACGGAAAGTGGTTCTGCCCCGAACGCGAGGCTCTCGAGGCATTCTTCCGCAAGGCCAACGAACGCTCGACCGGCGAGGTCACGGTCGAATTGTTCAAAGGCAAAGCGACTGCGGTCGCGGCAGAATCGCCATTCAGCCTCTTCCGCGAGGACCTCGCCACGTTCGGCGCCGGCGGCACCTATGACCAAGCCGACTCGGCTGGCTTCGTCCGCCTGTTCGGCCTACCCCTGCGCGTCGCCGCGCAGGTCCGTCGCGACTCGCAGCGCTCCTCTCCAACCGCAGAATAAGGAACCCTTTGGATACCTTCGAAGCCATCTACTCGCGTCGCGCCATCAAGCACTTCGACCCGAAGCACACCATGGAAGAGGCCGAGATCACCAAGCTGATCGAAGCCGCCATGCAGTCCCCGACTTCGTTCAACATCCAGCACTGGCGCTTCGTCGTCGTCCGCGACCCGGAGCTCCGCAAACAGCTCCGCGCCGCCGGCAACGACCAGGCCCAGATCACCGATGCCTCGCTACTCATCGTGATGACGGCGGATGTCGACGCCTGGAAGAAGGACCCACAGCGCTACTGGCGCAACGCTCCAACCGAAGTCGCCAACCTCCTGGTCGGCTGGATGGGGCCATTCCACGAGGGTAGACCTCAGCTTCAGCGCGACGAAGCGCAACGCTCGATCGGCATGGCGATGCAGACCATCATGCTCGCAGCGCGCGCCATGGACTATGACTCGTGCCCCATGATCGGCTTTGACTTCGACAAGGTCGCAGAACTCATCCACCTCCCCAAGGACCACTGCCTGGGACCGATGGTCGCGGTCGGAAAGCGCACCAAGGATACGTGGCCCAAGCCCGGCCAACTACCGCTCGACGAGATCGTGATTACCGACCGATTCTAAGAACGCACCGGGGCCGGGAAGTCAACGAAACGCCACAGTCCGCGCCCCATCCAAGTCAACCTTGATCGCCTTGCCATCCACAACGGCGGTCAGGGAAACGACTCGATCCGGGACCAGCGTCAAGACATGGGGCCCCGGTCCTACGAAACGCACGATTCGGCGAGAGAGCTGCACGTGAACGCCACGATCGACCCAGTCGAAATTACACAGCCAAACGTCCTTCTCACCGGCACCGTTGAGCCGAACCTCGAGATTTCTCACCCTGGCTACGATCACGCTGGCACTCGCGTTAGCAATTGCCAAGGAGTGATAGTCCGCCAGTCGATCACGAAACCCGACGACAAGGAAATCCGGGTCGCCCACGACCGGCAAAGTGAAAAGCCCGCCGTCACGCACCGCGACGCTTCTGCGCCAATCGACCCACACGACCTGTTTGGCGTCCTTCCAGCCCGCCGCAACCACGACGCGAACGTCCGAACGAGAACCGAGACCGACCACCTTCCCCCGGAGCGAGCGCGGACGAAGACGGGGTCGAACTCGAACTACCTTGCCACCAGCGACCGAAATCCCCCTCGAGCCAACACCAAGCCCCGCGGGCGAGCCTCGAAGCCGCAGATCGTAGATCCCGGGCAAGAGATTCACCCAAACCAGCGAGTTCATCGCAGTCACCGGGGCTATGGGATGGGCTGTGTCATCGCGCGGAACCAAGACCCAATCCGCGTCGCTTTGACTCAGTAGGACTTTCCCCAGCCGCTCGGCAACGTCCAGAACACCCGTCGGTCCAACGGAACAGCTACCTAAGGAATGCCCCCTGACCGCAACATCCAACACATCCCCAGCTCCGGGTGCCGATGGAACGTCAGCCTCAACCTCGCCTCGCGTTTCCTGGTCGAACAGCGTCGCGTCTCCACTGCGTAACACGAGTCTGACCGACGCTTCTTCGTGAACTCGTATCCTCAGTGTAGACCTGGAACCCTGGAGCGGCTCAAGAGCGCAGATCAATCGCTTCGAGCGACCAGTCCAGGCAGCGAAATCCGCATCTCGATAGCCGACTGCCGAAACTTTCAGCCTGAATCTACGCGCACGTTCGGCAGGGGCGGCCAAGTACCAAGAGGCACGCCCCCTTGCATCCGTTGTCGCCGTTCGTACGTCCAGCACCCACTGCCGAAACTGAACCTGAGTTCGCACGGTTGCTCCCATCACTGGTGCACCGCTCCCGGAGGAGACGACAGAAGCCTCGTACACCACGAGCGACTTAAACCTGAGGTCGATCACGCCATCGGCGGTCTGTGTGTAGGGGTCCAAGAGCGCGCTGTAGCCAAGATTCCCCCGCGCACTGGACGCAGCCAGACCGTCCGGATCTCTCACAACGACGTCGTACGAAGCAAAGGGGCCATGCACGACCACGATCCCTTTGTCGTCGCTCTCGTCCTGCCATATCAATCCCTGGTGTGCTCGCAAATGACACTCGACACGAGCGCCTGAAAGTGCGTCGTCCTTATGCAGAACTCGAACTCTCGGCCACCGCCTCACGACTAAGCGACAAGTGACCCCCTCGCGCGCGTCAGCCACATCTGAGGATCCCCACTGCGTCGTTGCATAGAACTCCGAAACACCGTGAAGCGCAACCTGAAGATGTCCGGAAGGTTGCGTCTGGCCAACGTCGACATAACGATTCGCGGCGAGACTCCACACCGTCGCGCCAACTACGGCCTCGCCGCCGGAATCGACCGCAACCACATCCACCTGGCCACTCGGTGCTAGCTCGATTGCGCCGCCGATCGATCGGAGCCTCGCGACCGACGCGGGCGACACGACAGCCTCGATATAACCGTCACTCTGCACCGTCACAGATTGTCCGCGGAGCACAGAATCCGGGATGCAAAACCCGGCGACGCGAAAACTACGGTACACCGCAGCCTCAATATGAACCTCTGCCGCCAATGACCTTTTCGTCGAGGCACTCACAACCCGGCCACACCAGTGTGGCCCCCGCGACGCGAAAGGGCCCCGTTCCGCATGGCGAGGTTCGCGGACGCGAGCGGCGCGGCCGTCCACCGCAGGCACCACGCCTTCGACATCTGGCACGACCCTCGGCAGGTCCGTCGGCTCGCCTCCACCACTAAGCCCCAGTCGAGAGCCAACGAAACCAACTACGGCATACGCAAGCACGCCCAAGGCAAAGAGACTCACTACGATCCACAGAAAACGTCGCATAGCTCTGCCGATGGTAGCATAACGTAGAACAAGCAAGAAAACTCACCATTGACACTGTCATTACGGCAGTCTCATTAGAGCAAGCTCCTCTTGAAGCCTACGATTCTAGTTATTCCGATCGGCGCGTCCAAGAGAATCTCTTTGAGACAACCAACGGGCTCTGAGGACGACTAGGATGCCGACCTGGTGAAGGGCATGGAAAGCAAAGAGCGGCGCCGGATGCAGGGCCTGGTGGCGCTCGTCTTCGTGCAGTTCGCCTTCGGGCTCTTCCCTGTGTTGGTGAAGCTCGCGCGCGCTGGGGGCGACGGCTTCGACACGCGCGGGCTCGCTTCGTGGCGGATCGGCGTCGGAGCTCTCGTGCTCGGCGGTGTGGCTGCGGTGCGTTACGGCAGGAAGATGCTGCTTGCTCCACGCGACCTCGCGCGGCTCGCGCTGTGTGCGGCCCTCGGCGTCGTCGCCAACCAGGTCCTGGCACTCGAGGGCGTGGCGCGCACGTCGGCAACCGCGGCGGGGATCCTGTTCACGCTGATCCCGGTGTTCACGTTCGCGGCTGCCGTGCTCCTGCGTCAGGAGCGCGCGGATCGCCGGCGCGCGGCCGGCATTGCACTTGCCCTAGGCGGCGCCGTGCTCCTGACCCTCGCACACAGCACGGTTGCCGACGACGCACGCGACCCGCTCGGCGGAGCGCTCTTGATCGTCGCAAACTCCCTCGCCTATGCATTCTACCTAGTGCTCGCCCGCGACCTTCTCGCGCGCATCCCGACACTCGTCGTCATCGCCTGGGTCTTCTTGCTATCGCTGTGGGCTCCGCCGCTCCTCTTGGCACTCGGCGACGGCGCCTCACTGCTACCGACGACTCCGTCGAGCCAAGCCTGGCTCGGACTCGTGGGACTCTTGCTCTTCCCGACGATCCTCGCCTACCTGGTAAATACGTATGCCCTGGCGCGCGTCTCGGCCTCGGTCACCGCGGTGTTCATCTACTTGCAGCCACTCGTCTCCGTCGGGTCGGCAGCCATCGTCCTCGGCGAACGCCCCGGGCTCGCGGACCTCGGCGCGGGAGCTCTGCTATTCGCGGGGATCGCCCTGGCTGGCCGCCCGTCGAGTTAGGTTTCGTCGAGGTCGGACCAGAGCACGAGCACAGCCCACAACAGCACGACTCCTGAACACCACTGAAGCGTCGTGACCAGGAGATAGACGCGGTGTCGCAGGTAGAACGCGTCTGCATCCATGATCCGGCGGCCGACCGGCTCGAGCAACGCGTCAACCCATGGGTGCAGAACGAACAACGCCGCCTGGGCCGCAGCCATGATCGACCAACTCCAAGATCGAGCCCGGCGTGCCGCAGCGCGCCGGCCCGCCCACACCTGCGGTAAGAGCACGAGAAGCACCATCACGCCAATGCGGTTGAGCCACGGTGTCACGACTCGTGTGATGAAACCGAACACACGATGACCGCCCACGACGCCGGACCCGACAGGGATGACGACGCCGGCATAGAACACCAGCCCGCCAAGCCAAACCGAGAGCACCAACACTGTCAGAGTGCGTGCCCAAGAGCGGCGAAAACTGTTCGTAGGATGTCGCAAACCGTCTCGGCCCCAGCATACGACGAGGTTTGCTGAATCGTACTTCTATAGCTTGAGCCTCGTCCCCGGGCCTTGGACGTGGACCGGAGTACCGCTTCGCTCCGCCCCGCGACAGACTTCGTAGTCCCCGACCGGGATCGGCCCGAAGCGGAGTCGACCGGACGCGGGAACGCGCAGGCGGGAGACGCGACGTAACACACTCCGTAGGTATACGGTAGCGCCCTCCGGCACGAGGTAGAGCCTCTGCGATGGTTTGGCGTCGACGGTGAGATCGGCGGTGCCGAGGTTCAGCGTTGCCGTCGGGCCGTGGATGGCACAGCGTGCCACCTGGCCGCTCGACGCAACGAACCAGTAGTCGCCAGTCGGAACATCCCGAACTCGCAATGTATCGCCCTCGATCTTCCCACGCAGTGAAGCGGACGACTGCCCGATTCCGACGAGTCCGGCCGGACCCGAACTCCGCCACGGAAGCTTGCCCGAGCGCAGGTGGATCACGACGTTGGCGATGCCCGGGACGATCTCGACCCTCGCGTCGTGCCCCGGCGAGACGGTCACGACCCAGGGGCCTCCGGACGCCGCGTTGGCGCTTGTGCCTCCATCGAGTCGAGGTGTGTGAAGGCCACGGATGCCTGCTTCGACGCTGGCAAAGAAGAAGCGTCCTGCCCGATCTGTCTGGGTGGCACGCTGCTGGTCGAGGAGGATCCGGACGCCCGCACGTGGTCGACCGCCCCGGTCGATGAGGCGGCCGCGGATGCCGCCGCGCGGCGGCATCCGAATGAGGCTCGCCTTGCTCCGCGCCACCGTCACACCTGAAAAGCGCGCGTGCCAAACGCTGATGCGAGCACCGTCGCTGCGGATGGCGTAGCTCCCGTCACGCTTGGTACGAACCCCATTCTTGACTCGCGACGCGCGGAATGCCTTGAGCAGGCCGCCAGAACGCCCGCTGTCTTGCTCACCCGCAAAGACCAGAGCGTCCGCCACGGGGTGTCCGGCCGCGTCGACAACGCGGCCCCGGAGTGCCGGCCCGCTGCGAATCGTGAGTTCCACATCGCGGACTTGGCCCTTTTGAATCGTCAATCGCTTCCTTGCCGGACTAGGTTTGTGCAGGTCGATTTGGACGCGCGCGGTCGCTGATCCAGGCGCCACGGGAATATGCTGCTCCAGCACGCCGCTCGACGTCCGATCGCCAAACGCGCTGCCAATCCAGGTCCCGGGATCGCCTGGCCAACCCGACCTCTTCGCGGGAACGTTGAAGCTGCAGCTAAAATCCTGCACGAACGTGCCGGTGCGCAGGTCACGCACGCGGATCACGAGCTTTCCGGTCGGAACGCGGCGCACATGAATCACGGTCGCAGCCACGGATGTGCCCGTCGAGCGGATCACGGTCGCGGGTTTTCCGGTCACGTCCCACCTCCTGTCGACACACAGGACCGTGACCTGTTGCGCGTCGGCGACGGACCGAGCGTAGCATCCGGTTGCATCGGTACGCACGTGCGCCGCCGAGCCACCCTTGCCCTGGATCCAGACCAGCTTCGCCCCAGGGACCGGTTGGCCGGAGGCATCGAGCACGCGCACCCGAACCTTGCGCGTAGCCGGATCCTGCGGTTTGCGAACCGCGTTTGCGATGCCAGCAACCGACGTCGTGCGCGTGGACGGAGCGGTCACGGCGATTCTTGGCGAGCGCAGCGGCGGCGCGATCGTCGGCGGAACGAAGTAGGAAGCGGCGGCGACGACAGGAACGGTAACGACAAAGGCTTGCAACGAAGTCGGCATGGAACAGAGTCCTTTGGGTTCGAGTCTATGGGGCGCCACACCGCTCGGCGTAAGTGGAACAAGCAGCCCGGCCCACGTCGCCCGCTCGCCACCGAAGCTCTCGTCGAGCGAGCCTCGTAACAGTGCCAGCGCGCGGCGCAGTCGGGTCTTGACCGTGGCGATCGGCGTGCCGAGGGTCTCAGCGATCTGCGCCGGGGAACGCTCCTCGTAGTAGCGCAAGCGCACAGTCGTGCGATACGGCTCAGGGAGAACCTCGACCGCCCGCGTGACACGCCCCAACACTTCTTGTCTCGCTACGAACTCATCGACGGATTCGACGGCCTCCGGTGCGCTGGCTCGTTGCTCGCGACGCGACCGCCGGACGTCGGCCCGGCGCTTGTTGTGGGCGCCGTTACGTAGCACGCGCCGCAAGAAGGCGCGCAGCGCGCCGGCTTCTCGCATGGTGTGGCAGAGCGACACCAAGAGCGTTTCCTGAGCCAGGTCCTCCGCGTCACCGGCACTGCGAAGCAGTCCGCGAGCCAGCCGATGCACGTAGGCGGCGTGCCGAGCCACGGAGTCCGAAGTGTCTTCTGTTCGAGCGCACATGATGCGTGTTGCTAGACCCCATGGTCACTCGCAGGGATTCAGAAAACACCGAAAACGGTGTGGTGTCCGGGCGGGCGTCAGGTCTTGATAGAAAAACTGACTCTGACACCTTTTTACCGCGACAGATGTACGGTGTGGGCTGCTTGGGCTAGGCGCTTGAAGTGGGCTACGTTGAGGAGTTGGGGGAGCTGGATGGGGCGAGCTCGGAAGGCGTGGCGCGAGGCGACGACGATGCACTTGGTGCGGGCGCGCGAAATCGCGACGTTGAGGCGACCGGGGACGAAGAAGAACTCGGCCTGGCGTTCGAGGTAGTCACGGTCGCTCGCGGCGAGTGAAAGGATGACGACCTCGCGCTGCTGGCCCTGCATGCGCTCGATGGTGTCGACTACGAGTTCGCGGTGGAAGACTCCGCGGGCCTCGAGTTCGTAACGCACCGCACGAACCTGGGCACGGAAGGGCGACATGACGGCGATGTCCTTGGGCTCGATGCCGTGCGTCTTTGTGAGGGCCGTGACCAGATCGACCACGCACGCGACTTCCTCCGGCGAGCGGCGGGTGCGACCTTCATGGTCGATGCGCGCCCAGACGAGGGAGTGCGCCGGATCGAGCACCGCGGCCAGCGGATCGTCCCCCGGCGGTGCCGCCCGCAGGGGCACACGACGGGCACTTGCACTCGGCGCCGAGCGTAAGCGTCCCTCGTAGAAATCCTCGGAGACGAAGTCCGTCAGCTGGTCGTTGAGGCGAAACGTGACATCCAGGAGGTGGCTCGGCGTATGCCGCTCGAAATAGCGATGGATCGAGGTGTCGAGCAGCTCGTCGCGCCCGCCGCCAACGCGCACGGGTGCAAGCTGTCTTGGATCGCCAACGACGACCCAACGTCGCGCCTGCGTCATCGCGATGGCGCCATGCACCACCGGCATCTGGCCAGCTTCGTCGAGGAACACGAAGTGAAAGCACCGCTCGGCAACACGCTTCCTGGCGGAAAACGGCGTCCCGCCAACCACCAAACCACCCGCCGGCAATCGCAGGCGCTCAAGCGTCGACTCGCAACGGATGCCGGCCGCTAAGAGCGGTTCGTTGTGCTGCCGGCCGCCGGCCTTGAAGATTGGGATCTCGGGACTGAGCCGGCGCAGCGCGAGCAAGACGTTGTTGACGGCACGATGGGTGAACCCGGTAACAAAAATGCGCGCTTTGCGCTTGGCCAGGAAGAGCGCGGCCTCGGCCAGCACGCGGGTCTTGCCCGTCCCCGGCGGACCCTGGATCAGGCACAGGCCTTCGGTCGCGACCGCACGCCCAAGCGCCTCGCACTGGCTGTCGGTAAAGCCGAGCTCATGCCCGCGCGCGACACCCGCCGCATGTCGATCACCATCGACCGCGGTTGTAACGTTGCCGAGCAACGCCTCGAGGCCCACTTGATTGTCAGCGTGAAATACGCTGTCAAGCCCCTCCAGCAGCAACCGCTCCAGGCCCAGGCCGCGACGATCCAGACTGTAGATCGCCGCTGGGTCCAAGCGAATGGGTTCGCGCATCTCGAATCGGTCCGCCGTAACGCGCAGCCGGCGCGACGCGACGTCGTAGCCGGCGAAGTTGACCGCCGCGCCATTCTCGACGCGCCCCTCGCAGTCGACCTCGTCGCACAAGTACAGCGGATCCCCTTCGCGGAACTTCGCAGAGAACTCCTCGGAACACGCCAGCGTCAAGACGCCAGCGGCCTCGCCGACGAAGCGCAGCCCGGCCACGCAGACGCCTGCATCGACGCGCTCGGCAACCGACAACGACCAGCTCTCAAGCAAGCTTCGGCGCGAGGATTCTGACTCATGGGTCACATAGGCGCGCAGCCGAGCGCGGAGTTCGTCCACCGAGCCAAGCGCGCTCATGCCGTCAGGCGCTCCAGCAGACGCCCAACGCCTTCGAGTTCGGTGCGCGCGGTCTGCTCAAGAGTATCGAAGTCGTCGGCGGCCAAGGCGAGCGCCACGACATCGTCCTGCGCACCCGGGTCTTCCCCATCCACCCAAGCGAGAACTTCGTGGGGTATCCGCACGGGCGATGGAAACACCCACGCTCCCCGCGCAATGCTCATGAGGTCCACCGCCCGGGCCTCCAACGCCGCGAGGTCCGCTGCAATCGCCGGCGAACGCGCAGCGAACTCGTAGAGAACACTCGCAAGCCCCCCCGAGTGACAGAGACTGCCGTTGCCACGCAGCTCGGCCAGCAGCGTATGTATCGCGGTCTGCTCTTCGTCGCGCGTGCGAGCCATGAGCACGCGCGACTCGGCCCCCTGGATTTGCCAAGCAAACACCGGGCAGCGTTGATCGAAGCCGTCGCGCAGCACGACGACCGCGGCCGCGGGCTTGCGCAGTTCGTGCAACCGTGGCGCCCGCACCGAGTGCGCCCGCCCCTCGGTCAACGCAATCGCCCCCCAGCGAGCGCGCTGCCACGTGGCCTCCGCCAACACACCCTCCCGACCTAGAACGCGCGGTTCGACGTGCCGCAGCGCGTCGAGACTCGCGTAGCCGGTCGCTTCGAGCAAACCGCGCACCGACCGTGTCAGACCCGGGATCCAATGGACGTCCCGAGACTCCGCACAGACCTCACGCCAGCCACAATCGGCGCACGAGCGCGTACGATGCGGACGCGACGGCGCCGCGCCGTTCAGCCGCTCGTCGAGTTCTTCGAGAACCTCGAACAACACCGGCGTCAAGGCGCGAACGTCCACCTCCTCCTCGCTGCCATCGCGCAGGATCAGATAGCCCCGGTCCGGCACAATGCCTTGGAGCTCTCCCAAGAGCCACGAGTAGAACGCGACCTGCAGCGCCTGGTCGGAGCGCGGACGCCACGAGGACTTGATGTCGCCGACGACGTAGTGCCACTCGCCCAGTGCAGACTCGCCGAGTGTCCTGCGCAGCAGGTCCGGGATGCCCAGATACTCGCCAACTCCAGGTGCCGTGTCACGAAGCACGCCCTGCGAAACGCCATCGACCCCACGCTCCAGAAGCTCGCGCGTCGCCCGGGCGCCAGCGACGAAGTCGCCCGGCTCGTAGTCGGGCTCCACGTAGTCGAGCCCGTCGACAATGACGTCCTCGTGCGCGCGCCCGCGGGCCAACAAGTGCTCCAGCGCCTCGCTCGGCGGTAGCTTGCGCGACTTGTCGCCCAAGAAGTCGAGCCACACCGAGTGTTCGCACTTCAAGAACCCGTAGACCTGCGAGCCGGTCACCCTGCTGCGCACCGCGCCATCGGGGATCCTGACCCGCGGCAGCCGGTCGCCCCCCACACCCATGGACCCCAATCCCATGAAAGCAGGTTGTACGGAAAAAACGTGTCAGAGTCGTTTCTTCTACGACAAATTCCCGACTAGGGGTGCCGCTCGCCGGATGGCTCGAGTCTTACGCACACATCCAGATAGGCGGCGCCTCCGCCGATGTCCGTACTCACGGCCGGCACGAGCGCGTTGGCCGCGCGGTCCAGGTCCAGAGCTCCGGCTTTGGGGACCACGACCGTGTCGGAGCGCAGCCGTTCGTCGTGGCGAACACGGACCGACACCGAACCGAGCGGTGACGTGAGCCGGGCTTGTGCGCCGTCCTCGATCCCCGCGGCCGAGTTGGGATGCACCCGTGCGACGAGCGCGCCTTCGCCCGACTCTTCCGCAACCCACTGCGACGACTGCGCGCGGCGATGCGAGTTCGAACACAGCCACAGCGGGAACTCCGCCGTCGCGCAAGCCATGGGCGCCACGTAGTCGGCGGTTCCGAGGAGTTGCACACGACCGGTCGCGGTCGGAACTCGGCCATCGGCGAACAGCACCTCCTCCACTAATGGGTTGCGAAGAGGGCCTGCACGCAGGGCCTCGAGCGTAACGCCAGCGGCTCTTGCCTCCGGCCGGATCAAGCGCTCGATCCAATCGTCGACG
>CAYSWE010000026.1:0-13691 GCA_964434515.1 uncultured Phycisphaerales bacterium
AGCTCGAGCAACGCGGCGCGCAGCTGCTCCGGCGCGCCGCGCCCTTCGCCCGCGCTGGTTCGAACGGCAACGAGCACACGCTCCAACGCGTTGACGAGCCGCAGCCTGTCTTTCAGTTCGGGAACGATCGCCCGCTGCTTCGCAACCGAGTGCACTCCCCAGCCAAAGACGACCCCAAACCAAAGCAGGTAAGCAAGGTGCCCACCCAGGTCGCGCAAGGCCAGCCCCTCAGGACGACGCGCCGACGGGCTCGCGACTCTCCTCGCGCTGCACGGTCGGCGGCTGCGACGACGTCGAACTTGGATCGTTCTCGTCCTCTTCCGGATCGGGCTCGGTCTTCAGCTCGACTCCCGCGGGCGGATGCGTCACGAGCCAGTCCATCATGTGATTGAGTTCGTCGGCGATCTCGGTCAGCTCGTCGCCACTACGCAACTTGATGCGAAAACTGACGTCGCCATCCTTGTGAATCCTCTGCATCGACTTGACCAGCCGGTACATAGGCCCCGCGATCTTATGACTGTACTTCAGAGCCTGGATCACGACGACGGCACCGGCCGCGACGATGAACAGGAACAGGGAGACGAACAGCGGACCGAGCGTAGGAAGGTTCTCTTCCGCACTGCGCGCCTCGTCCAACACCTTGCCGGTGAGGATGGCTACGGCAAGCGTCGCCCCCACAAGCGTAAGAATGGGAACAATCGTAATGCTCGTCACAATGCGCCGCTGAACGGGCTTGTTGACGACGAGGCGCTTCCGGCGATTCTTGAGCTTCTGTGTCATGGTCTGAGGTTCCCGTGGATCCTGGGGCGCCCGAGAACGGTGCACCCGAACCCGGATCGACTCTGGGTGAATCGGCGACGCCCCCCATCGTTCTTGACCGTGCAGTTCAAAAACAATCGAAGTGCCCGCGCGAACGAAAGCACGTGAATCGCTGGGAATGACCGCAACGCGAGCAAAGATGCAAAGTCACAGCGCAGCCCGACCGACCATCGGTGCATCGCCCGCAACTCCGGCATGTCAACGCCCGATACGGAATGCACCGCCCATCTTCGACTCTCTGCTCGGCCCACCGCGGCCTGTCACGATCCGCACGGTCGTATCGCGCCCTCGCGGGTCGGGACAAGCTCAAGTGGCAGAAGGCCGAAAGCGGGCTCGTGATAGACGCGCACACCGAACTGAAAGCTACGCAGCAATCGCGACGAGACGTGCTCCTGGCACCTTTTTTTTCGCGAACTTTTTTGCGCGCGGCCGGCGACATCGTCGCCAACGGACTCGCCATCGTCCGTTGGAAACACGAACAAATCACCGAGTCGAGCGTCGTTCTCGCTGAGCTCTGTGGCGATTGCGTACGCGATGCTCGAGGTGTCGGTACAAGACGACGACATCGGACGAGCGGCGACGATCGATCCGAACCTGTGCGCGTGGCCCGTCATGAATCCGCGCTTCAGGACTATGGCGCATTGCGCCGAGCAATTCGCTGGGTTCCCCGAGCAGTAACAGTAGCCGGAACGGTTTCTGGAACGCGCCCATGCCGACCAAGCCGCCCGGAAGAGGACTCCACTTGCCCAGTAGTACCCGCGGCGGACTGCGGCGTGCATCCCAGTGGTGCGTTCCCAGCTTGCGCAACGTTCGGGCAAACAACGAAGTGCAAGCAGTTGCGCAGTGAAACGAAGCGGCACCACTCGGTTCCAATCCGGGCGGACCTAAGGCAAAGGAGTACCCACCCCGTGAGCAAACTAGCCCACAGAAGCAACATTTGACGAACGATTGGAGAACCCATGAATCGTGCGAGTGACAACTCTCAGACTGACAACATCGATGACGCACGAGACCGACGCGCAGACTCCGTCCGATTTGGTAGCGACATGAAGAACAGCAAAAGCGGTGGCCTCGCCGGCAACCAGGCAAACAAAGGCATGCTGACCGAGGCTGTATCGCTCAAGGTCGGTGGCTCGCGTCGTCAGGCTGCCCGCATTCTCGACGCGGTGCTCGACAGCATCACGGACCTTCTGGCTAGCAAGAGCCGGGTGGCGATCAAGGGCTTTGGCACCTTCGAGCGCAAAATCCGTAAGGGACGGGCCTACAAGCACCCGGTCACCGGCAAGAGCATCGAGGTCGCTGACAAGCTCACGGTTCTGTTCAAGCCGAGCAAGAACCTGATCGATGCGACCAACGGCGGCGGCAAGCAAGGTAAGGACAGCTCGCCTTCCGACCAGCAGGCGGCCCTGTTCCGCGCCTGACAAGGAGCAGGAAGTGCAGACGAGATTCGTTTGCGCTTCCAGGCGCGCCGCGCCGGATGCCTCGGTAGAATCGGCGGTTTGAGTTCCTGCCAAACCTTGCGGGCTCACAGAGCCCAACGAGCATGACGCCCGAGAAGACCGTGAACGCTGGCAAGACCGTGAACGCCGCGGCGATCCAGTGGGACGTAAAACGCGGCGACGTTGCCGTCAACCTCGACACCGCCGTCGAACTCCTCGAGGGCGCCGCACAGGGTGGCGTCGAGCTCGCCGTCCTTCCCGAGATGTGGGCGTCGTCCTTCATGGTGGACGGCGGCGCAAGCGTACGCGACGCGATCGCCGATGCGGAGCGGCGCATCACCGAACTGTCCGGCGATCTCGGCCTCATCGTCGTCGGGACCAACTACGAGTTCGCCAAAGACGATCGTCGCTACAATCGCGCGCTCGTGCTCGAGCGGGGCGTCCGACTCGGTGCCTATCGCAAGATGCATCTGTTCTCACCGCAGGGCGAGGATCGTGACTTCGCCGGCGGCGAACGACCGCTCGTAGTGGACACCCAGATCGGGCGTATGGGAGTTGCGATCTGCTACGACCTGCGCTTTCCCGAACTGATCCGACATCTCTACTCCGAGGGCGCCGAGTTGCTCGTCGTCCCAGCGCAGTGGCCAGAGCCGCGCGAGACGCATTGGCGCGTCCTCGCCCGCGCCCGCGCCATCGAGAATCAGTGGTTCGTCGTCGCCGCAAACCGCTGCGGCGTCGAGGCCTCACTCGTCAACGATCGCGACATCGCTTACCCGGGAAATTCGATCATCGTCGATCCCGCGGGCAACGTTCTCGCGGCCGGAAACGGCACCCCGGGAGCCGTGCTCGCACAGCTCGAACTCAAAGAGACGGCGATCGTCCGTCGCGCCATCCCGGTCGGCAAGGACCGGCGCCCGGACGTTTACGCTCGCTTCCGCTCCGAACGTTAGCGCTCGAGTTGCTCAGCGCGTGTTAGCTGGATTTCAAGGCGCCCGTGATAGAGAAAGAGCGGGCCGCGCACCGAGATCTCCTTGCCAACGAGCGCTTCGATGTCGCCAAACCTCGACACCGCCTCGCGCGGGATGAACGCGGTCAGCGCTTTGCGCGCGTCCTTGGCAAAAGTCACGTTGTAGTGTCCGCCACGATTGGTTTGCCGCACGCGCGCAACGGTGCCGAACGCGATGACCTCGCGTAGCAGGTTGCGACGCAGAGCTGTCACGTCGGTCGCCGAGAGCCTGGGCGGACGCTTCGCGGCAGCCTCCGTGCGACGGGCTGCCCGCTCGGAACTGACACGAACGACGGGCACCGGCCAAGCGAACTCGACGACGACCGGTGCGTGGTCCGAAGCCGCATCCTCTTCGTGCACGAACTTCGCGGCGACCGGCCGAAACCACGCCGCCCCCGGCGCATCGTAGAGCACGTAATCGATCTGCTGCCGATGCCCCGACCAGGTGAACGACCAGCGCTCCCCGTCTGGCACGAGCAAGGTGGCGTCCTCGAGCTTGGTTAGCACCGGCGCGAGCGCCTCAGAATCACGCAGGTCGTTCATGTCGCCAAGCACGATCGCCGGCGCACGCACACCATGCTTACGAAGGTCCGTGAGAATCGCGAGCACGGCCTTGGCCTCAGCCGTGCGCCAAGCCTTGCCATTCTTGTCCTTGCCATAGGTTCGCTTCGACTTGAGATGCACCGGAGCCACGAGGACCGTCCGTCCCGGACTCGGCTCCAACTCATAGAACGGCAGATCGCGCGCGAACCGCTGCCCGGGCGCGACATTCCAGAAGCGATGCCCAAACGACCGTACGATTCGCACCCGGCTGAGCAACGCGCAGTGGATCCCACGCATGTCGTTGGCCGGCAGGATCTCAACGAACGGAAACGGATGTGCGAGCAGACTGTTGAGACGCTCGACCACGCCGAGGTTCTCGACCTCCTCGAGTGCCAGCACATCGGCCCGGAGCGCGTCGATCGTCCTGGCCAACACGTGCGTGTCCGCGGAGCTCTTGGGCGGCGTGCCTTCGTCCGGCTTGTAGGGATTGTCGTAGTTGTCGAACAAGTTCTCGACGTTGTAGCTCGCAACGACGAGTCTCCCCGTGGCCACGGTGCTCGGCGCGGAACTCGGCCGTGACTGGCCCCGGAGTGCGGACAGCACGCTCAACGCGAGAATCCAAGCAACAAAGAAGCGAGCGCCACGCGAGATCGGGACAGGATTCATGCGCCCCTTATACCGCGGGCTCCGGCGGAGCGGTCAGGAACAACCGAACCGCGACGAGCAGCAAGAAGGCACCGAACAAGGTCTGGAACAACGAGGTGTCCACCGAGTGCGCGACGTACGACCCGATCAGGGAGCCAAGGATGCACCACGGCGCCAGCCGTCGCACGTAATCGAGATTCGCCGTGCCGTGCGCTAGGTGGCGCGAGAACCCCATGAACGCCGTCGGAGCAACGACCAACAGCGAGGTCGCCCGGCACTGGAGCATGGTGAGGTCGAAGAACAGGAGTCCGAGTGCCGGGATGACGACAACTCCCCCGCCGATGCCGACGAGCGCCGAGATCGTCCCGACGAACAAGCCGAGCACCGGGAGCGCGATGTAGCCTGCCACGCTCATGTCCTGGTACGACAACCAGCCCTGGCTCGCCGTCCCTGAGAACGGTGGAACACCGAGCATCTTTGCGGCGGCGAGGAGCAACACGACGGCGAAGATCCGACGCAGCACGCGCACCGGCACGTGGCGAATCCATGGTGCCACCGCGCGCGCCGCCAACACGGCGAACGGAACGATGCAAACCGCCGCCAGCAGCGCCGGACGCGTAGCCTCGCTCGAACGAAACACGTCGACCACGATCCCAGCCGACACGACGAACATGACCACGCCGAGGCTCGTCCCGACCGCGCGCCGATGCCCCAGACCGAACATCACGGTCAGGAGCGGCATGATGAGCACACCGCCGCCGATCCCCAGAAAGGCCGCGACGAACCCGATGGCAGCGCCAGACGCGCTGATGACAACCGCCGATTGCATCGCGAGAACCTAGCAGACGACGCTCGAAGACACAGGCCTAGCGCCATTTTTGGCCAAGCCCGCCTGGCCCGGCTACTCGAACTTGCGCTTCGTGATGCGTTGCACGATCTTCTGCGCCGAACGTTGCTTCTTGTCACCGCAGATGATGACCTTGGAGCCGATGCTCTTGACGGCGGCCCGCTCGGGCGTCGTGCGTTCGGTGAATCCCGTGCCCTTTGCCAGCATCTGCGGCTGGAACAACAGCACGAGCGCTTCGGCGGTGACGTCGTCGCAGGTCGTCACGTAGTCGACACTCGCGAGGCCCGACAGGGTCTCCATGCGCTCCTCGATCTCGTTGATCGGGAAGCCCTTGCCCATGATCTTGGTCGCCGCCTTGTCCTCGTGCACCACCGCCACGAGAAAGTCGCCGCGTGACTTCGCATCCTCGAGACACCGAACGTGCCCCGGATGCAGGAGATCGAAGCAGCCGTTCGCCATCACCACGATCTTGCCCTGCGAGCGGAGACCCTCCAGGATCCCACTGAGAGTCCGGTGATTCTTGACGATCTTGTCCTTCGCCTTGAGTTTCTTGACTACGAGCGCCACACGTGCCTCCTCGCTGCTCTTCCGGACTACCCTTCGTGGGGTGTCCAACAGATCGACACAATGGTCGCGAAACTTGAGCAAAAGCGCGCTGCCATGGCGATCTCGCGGTGCGGGGGGCTAGTGCTTGGCTTCGAGTGCAAGCACGCGTTCGATGATCGTTGACGTCGAATGGCCTTGCTTGAGCGGGATCAGGACGACCTGGCCGCCATGCGACTCGACCCACTCGCGGCCAACCACGCCCTTGTCGCGCCAGTCTTCGCCCTTGGCCAACACGTGTGGACTGATCTGCTCGATCAGCGCCAGGGGCGTGTCCTCGGCGAACGCAACGAGGTGGTCGATCACTTCGAACCCGGCCAGGAGTGCCAGCCGATCCTCGACGGGACAGATCGGCCTGGTCGGCCCCTTGAGTCGCTGGATCGACGCGTCGTCGTTCACTCCGACGATCAGGACATCGCCGTAGGCGCGCGCTTTGGTCAGATAGTCGAGGTGTCCCGGATGCAGCAGGTCGAAGCATCCATTGGTGAACACGATCCGGCGCCGCTCGTTGCGCAGAGCCACGAGGAGTTGCGACAGCTCCTTGGTGTCGACGATCTTGCCCGGATCCGTCGCGCCAAGGAGTCCACGCAGCTCGTCGCGCGTCACCGATGCGGTGCCGAACCGGCCAACGACGATCCCGGCGCCGAGGTTGGCCAAGCGGACGGCAGGCCCGAGCCCGAAGCCAGCGCCAAGCGCCATGCCGAGCAACGCAACGACCGTATCCCCGGCCCCGGTCACGTCGAACACCGCCCGTGCTTCGGTGGGCAGGATCGCGCGATGCCCTCCCTTGGTCCGAAAGTAGATCCCGTCCTTGCCCAGCGTGATGAGCACAGCGTCGAGCTCCGCGCTGTCTCCGAGCGACTGCGCGATTCGATCGAGGTCGTCCTCCACGCCGACGGTGATTCCCGAGGCGATCTCGGCCTCGAGCTTGTTCGGCGTGATCAGCGTCGCGCCGCGATAGCGCTTGTAGTCGCTGCCCTTGGGGTCGACCAAGACCGGCACATCGCGCTCGCGCGCAGCCGTGATGACCGCGCGCAGACAGGCATCCGTAAGAACACCCTTGCCGTAGTCGGACAGGATCACGACGTCGAACTCAGCCACGCGCTCCGCCAAGAAGGCGAGCGTAGCCGCCAGCGCATCGGGCGCGGGTGGCAGGATGGTCTCCTCGTCGAAGCGCAGAACCTGATGCGTCTTGTTGACGAAGCGAGACTTGACCGTCGTCTTGCGCTGACCGTCGCGGATGATGCCATCGGTCTCGATGCCAGCCTCACGCAACAGCATGGTCAAGCGATCCGCGGCCTCGTCGTCGCCAACGAGGCCGAGGCAGGTCGCACGACCACCCGCGCTGACGACGTTGGCCGCGACGTTGCCCGCGCCGCCGATCCGATTGCGCACATGCGCCGACTCGAACACAAGCACGGGGGCCTCCGGCGAGACTCGACTGGCCGTGCCCTCGACGTAGCGATCGAGGATCAGGTCGCCAAACACCAAGACGCGCGGCGCCCCCAGATCCGCAAGCAGATCGAGCAAAGACGTGGGCAAACGGCGATCGGAATCAAAGTCGGTCGGGACGCTATCCGCCGCGCGCTCCCCACCACGACCATCCGCAGAACTCATGCGAGCAGCGCCTGATGCATCAGCGGAAGCAGGATCTCATGATGCCCGGTGATGGAGAGTCCGACCCGTGGAGGTCGAACGACGACGTTGGTGTTGGCTCGGTAGGGATGGAGCATATCGAGGTTTGCCGTGGTGAAATCATCCGTGAGAACGCCGAGGTTGCGGGCAAGCGACACGGCCTTGAGAAAGACTTCCGGCATCAAGACCGCGGAGCCCAGATTGATCCAAAGCCCTCTCTCTAGCTTGCACACCGTGTCGCACAGCGTGCGAAAATCCGTCAGTGTCGCCGCGCCGAGAGCCGCGCCGTCGAGGTCCGGATCCATGTGCACGATGTCGCAACCGAAGGCGACATGCACCGTCGCGGGGACGCCAAGCCGGTGCGCGGCGGCGAACACCGACAGGTCCTCGTGCGGCAAGCCGGCCTCGACGATCGCGGCGCCAACGGTCGCACCAAAACCCTCGCCTGCCGCGGCGGCGCGCTTCGCCATGCCGTTCAACCCGTCGAAAGTCTCGCGCCAGAATCCAAAGCTGCCATCGACCAGGTTGGTCTTGACGTCCTCACTGCTGGCGCCTTGCAGAGCGAACTCGTAGTCATGGATCGCACTCGCACCGTTGGTCGCCAGGTGCGAAACAAAGCCGCGCTCCATCAGGTCGATGAGCAGCGGGCCGAGGCCGACCTTGAGCACATGCGCGCCAAAGGCGAGGCCGATCGTTCGTCCCTCGTCCCGGCAGCGCCGCCACGTGGCGACGAGTTGTTTGAGGTTCTTGCTACCAAGAATGTCGGGAAGCGTGTCGAACCACGCGCCGAACCCCTCGAGCCGAGGCGGAACCTTGGCGAAGTTCTCCCGGTGCACCAAGTTCTTCCGCTCCGATAGCGGGCGAATCCGCGGGCCTGTCATGCGCTCCTCTTTCGTTCCTGTGACTTCCCCGAGGCGCCGTTGTCTGGCGAGTTCTCTTCCGGGGGACGCGTACGGTAGCGATTGTGGACCCAGAAGTACTGATCTGGCGACCGTAGAATCAACTGCTCGACGCCGCGCTGGAGCCGGCAGGTTGCCTCGTAGACGACATCCTCGGCCGTCTGCCCTTGCGGAGCCTTCGCGGCGACCTTGAACATATCGGCGATGTCGACGGCAAAACGGAAGCGCCGGCCAACGCGAATCGCGGCACCGACGAGAATCGGGGCACCTGCCATCTGCGCAAGCCGTGCCTGACTCCGATCGCACGACGCGAGCTTGCCAAACACCGGCACGAAGATCCCACGCAAGCGCTGGTTCTGATCCGGAAGGCTGCCGACGGCCTGCCCACGGCGCAGTCCCTCGAGCAGGTAGCGGATCCCACCCCGCCGCGGATGCATGTGCTGGCCAAGCTGGGATCGGCTGCTCGTGATGAACGCGTGCAGATAGCGATTGCCCAACGGGCGTGCGATGACATGCACGCCGGAGAACTCACGCCCAACGAGCATGCCGGCGACCTCCCACGAGCCGAGATGCGGCGTGCAGAGCACCGGAGGCTTCCCTTCGGCGAGCCGCAGCAGCTCCGGCCGAATCCGAGCATAGCGGCTCAAATCACAGCGCTCGTCGAGCGTCCCATCCAGGGTGTAGCGTTCGAGCTTGGCGATGTCGGCGATCACCATGAAGGCGTTGCCGCACGCGCGACTCGCTAGCCGCGTAAGCTCGATCTCGGTCAAGGTGTCGCCGAACGCAGTGCGCAGGTTGTCGAGTGAAATCCTTCGTCGACCGCGCGCGACCAACAAAAACCCCCGGCCCAACGCGTCCAGCGCCGGATACACGATCCACTCCGGCAACCAAGTCAGCGAAAAAAACAGGGACCGGACCAGCACATACACGGGCAAGTCGACGACGGCGTGGCGCTTCTTTGCCATCACTGGCCTCGCAGACAAGGGGGAAGAAACGACCGGAGCTGCGGAGCAGCATCGAACTCGAGCGCGATGCGCAGTACGCAGCGATCCGGGCCTGCACCCGCAGGTAGGGCGAGCCGCGCCTCGTCCTTTTCGGTGAGCAGCAGCACGGCGCGCGCGCTGGCCGCACCGGCCGCGGCCTCGGCCAGGCGTGTCGGCGAAATCCGGGCGTGGTCACGCAGGAACTCCTCGCCGACCACCTCGGCGCCCAAGCCCACGACCGAGGCGCGAAACCGCTCTGGCCGAGCGATCGCAGCCAGCAGGAACACGCGCCTGCCATCAAGGCTCGGGGCGGGCTCGCTTTCGCCAGAAGGCAGCACGACGACATCCAACGGCCGCTGCGCCGCACAGAACACCGGCTTGCCAGGCGCCGCCGCCGCCACGAGGGCGCGCGCCTCGCCCCGCGCGGCAGCGTCCACGCCGTCACAACCGGTGAGCACGCAGACGTCGGCGCGACGGAGCGCCGACGCCGGTTCGCGCAGCCAACCGGCGGGCAGGAGACCATCGCCAAACGGCATACGGGCATCCAACAGACACACATCCAGATCACGGTGGAGTCGCCGATGCTGAAACCCATCATCGAGCACGATCAGGTCGAGTTCGTCGCGCGCGAGCAGTCGCACACCGGCCGCATACCGATCGCCATCCTGCTCTTGGGGCAGCTGTGGAAAACGGCCGGCGAGCAACCGCCCCTCGTCGTTGAGGTCCTCGCCCGAACGACGACCGTAGCCACGCGCGAGCACGCCAACGCGCAACCCGGCGGAACGACACTGGCCGACGAACCAGGCGACGAACGGTGTCTTTCCCGTGCCGCCAACGCTGAGGTTGCCGACGGACACAACCGGAATCGGCAGCTTGCGCACCCTCGGCCAACCAAACTCAAAGCCCGCGTTGCGCGCGCGCACGCCCAGCCCGTAGACCCAAGACAACGGACGCAACCAACGCAGAGGCTCGCTCCCGAGCGCGACCATCATCCCTCGAGATCGCCAGCCTCGCAGATGGTGCGGGTCTCGACCTCCATGCCGTGCTCGGTCGCGATCTGTCGGACCATCTTGGCCAAGGTTGGCTTGGGACCAAACTCGACGAAATCACGCGCCCCGGCACCGACGAAGTGTTCGATCGTCGGCTGCCAGAGCACCGAGCCGGCAAACTGACGCTCGAGCCCGTCGCGCGCCTCGGCACCGGTGCTGACCGGGCGCGCGTCGACGTTACACACGATCGGAAAGGCCGGGTCTTGGAACTCGACGCTGCGCAACCGGTCCGCAAACTCCTGGCCGGCCTCCTCGAGCAGCGTCGAGTGGAACGGCACGCTCACCGGCAAACGAATGGCCTGGCGCCGACCAAAGCGCTCGACCAACTCGTCCATCGCCGCGACCTCGCCCGACATGACATACTGGCCCGGGGCGTTGACGTTGGCGAGGTTGCACACGCCGGCCGTCACCTCCGCGGCTGCATTGCGCGCTTCGTCGAACGACATGCGCAACAGGGCCACCATGCCGCCCGTTCCCAACGGAACGGCCTCCTGCATCGCGCGCGCCCGGTCCCGCACCAACGGCAGGGCATCCGCGAGCCGTAGGCTCCCGGCGACCACGAGCGCCGCATACTCGCCGAGCGAGTGCCCGGCCGCCGCGGACGGCATGCGACCGAAAGCGCGATAGGCGGCGACGTCGACGGCGAGCACGCACGGTTGCGTGTTCTCGGTCTTGGTCAGTTCCTCCTGCGGGCCGTCGAAGCAGAGTCCAACGAGCCCCGGCAGGATCGTCTCGGCCTCGTCCAAGACGGCCTTGGCCGCCGCCGAGCCATCGTAGAGCGAACGCCCCATGCCGGGAAACTGCGATCCCTGACCCGTGAACAGTGCGATGTAGTCCGACATGATTGGTTCCTCCTCATTCTCCGCGCGCCCATCCTCCATGAGCCAACTGCGAGGATATACCCAGAGAGCGAGAAAGCCTGCGACTTCATTTCATGGGGTTGTCCACGAGACGGTCCCGCGGCCCGGGAACGCGGACGGCGGAGTCCCCGCTCCTGCCAGGGACCGGGCGAGCGCCTCAAGATGCGCCCGTGGGAACTCGAAGAGCGACTGAGGCACACAAGCATATGTGGACCACCACGCCCGCAGTAAAAGAAGTAAAGGCAGTTGCCATGGCTCTTGGAAGTTCGTCCGTTTCTGCTCTCGCGCTCGAGCAGAGGATCCGTCGTGAAATCCTCCACAAGAGCGAGCTCATCCCGTCTCTTCCCGAGGTCGTCCTCGAGGTCCTGAGCCTCGTCAACGATCGCGGCGCGGAGATCGAGCAGTTCGAGTCGCTGCTCAAGAACGACGGCCCCCTGGTCGCCAAGATGCTGAGGGTCGTGAACTCGCCGTTCTACGCGGTGTCGTCGCACGTGACGTCCATTGGCCAGGCGGTCATGGTCCTCGGGTTCCGCAGTCTGCGCAGCCTGGTCCTGGCAGCGAGCACGGCGAACTACATGGAGCGGGACTACGGCTGCTACGGCTTCGAAGCCAAAGGGCTCTGGAAGCACGCGATCGCCGTCGCCTCCGGCGCACGAACCCTGGCGAGCCACCTGCGCAAGTCCGCCGATACGCGCGAGGCGGTGTTCGTCGCCGGGCTCCTGCACGACATCGGCAAGATGCTGCTCGCGCCCTATCTCCGCGACCTCGGCAAGACGATCGACCCAGCGCTCGGGTCGGCGGGTCAGGAGCGAGAATACCTCGGCATCGACCACCAAGAGGCCGGCAAGCTGGTGGCCGAGAAATGGGCGCTGAGCCCCATGGTGTGCGAGGTCCTTGCCCATCATCACAATGAGACGTGCGCTCCGGAACATCGCATCTGTCATGCGATCGTCCGCGTCGCCAACCAATACAGCAACGCGCAAGGCATCGGCCTCGCCGAGGTGGCGCCGGACGACGCGTTCGTCCCGGAGGCCAGCGAGCTAGACATCCTCGGTCTGAACGAAGAGAACTGGCTCGACGCTGCGTTCGATATGCGGGAGGCGGTTGAAGCAGCGCAGAGCACGCTGTCCAACCTCGGAGCCTAGTGCCGCATGCTCTGTCCGCACGCAATCGTCGACTCCGAAGCACAGCAACTCGCCAGCGCCTGCTTGTGGTTCCACGCGCAGCGCAACCGCGAGGACCTGCGACGGCACGCGGAACACCAGTTTCGCGCCCTGCTGGGTGAAATCTCCTTCGCGATCCTGGTGCGCCAACAGGGCGACCTGCACACCGTCGAACTGGCCTGCGGCGAGGAGTGTCCGCTGAAAGTGAACACGGAGGTGGACGTCGACGAGTGGTCGCCGCCGGGCGGCACGCGCCGCATGCTCCCCTACGGGCACTCCACGGTCGGCATGATCCGACTCGACCGGACCTTTCCGGCCGGCACCATCGTGAAACTCGACACTCTGCTCGAGCACTATGCGACTGCGATCGTCAATCTTAGGCTCGACGAGGAGATGGTCGAAACCACCGAGGCCTACTGCGCCAGCCTGCAGGCCTTGGAGGAGGGCGTGGGGCTGTTTCAGGAAGACAACGCGGCCGCCATTGGCGCGCGCTTCCTCGGCGTCTGTTCGAGCGCGCTCGGCGCGGCCGCCGGCGCCGTTTTCACGCTGTCAGAGATCGGCAACGCAAGCACGCCGCTCCAACTCGAGCACGCACTCGGCATTCCCGAATCGTTCCTCGATGCGTTGCGGCTCGAGGATGGGTCGTGGTGGCCCGACTCGCTCGCGAACCAGCAGTTTCAGTTCCTCGAACGAGCCGACGACGGGACCTTTCCCGGGTTCGACGAGGCCGGCACACCGGAAGCCATGCACAACGTCGTCGGCACTCCGCTCGCCTACCACGGTCTCATCGTCGGTGCTGCGCTGTTCCTGAACGTCGACGATTCGGTACGCACCAAGGCCGGACGAGAAAGCATCCGACACCTCTTCGAGCTCGGCGCTGCGCTGTTCCACCGACGTGCAATGGAGGCCAAGTGGCTCCGCAATCAGGCATTCAGCACGCAGCTCGAAATCGCCGCCACCATCCAGCGCCGGCTCATCCCGACCGAAGCTCCACCCGACGAGGCCTTCGACTTCGCGTGGATCTCGACGCCGGCACAGCTCGTCGGCGGTGACTACGTCGACATCCTCGGGACAGACGACGGCACGGTCGCGATCATCGGCGACGTGTCGGGACACGGGATCGACTCGGCCTTGCTGATGACCTCGTTCCGCGCGACCTGTCGATCGCGCATCACCACAGCGAGCCCGAACGAGCTGCTC
>CAYSWE010000026.1:13701-18153 GCA_964434515.1 uncultured Phycisphaerales bacterium
TGCTCGACCACCTCAACGAAACCGTCCGGGACGAAGTCGGGGAAACGGCGATGTTTCTCACCGCCGCCGTGCTCCGCCTCAACGACGGTGGCCGTCGCTACGAGTTCGCCAGCGCCGGCCACAACCCGCTCTATCTCTACAAGAGTGACACCAAGGAGCTCATCGAGCTCGAGTCCTCGGGCCCGCCACTCGGCTTCTTCGGCGGTGTGCACTACGAAGTGTCGACCGGCAACATCGACCCGGGCGACCTCTTCGTCCTCTACACCGACGGCGTCGTCGAGGCCACGTCACCCGATGGCGAAGAGATGTTCGAGAACCATCGACTCGAGACCATCATCCGGCACAACGCGAGCCGCACGCCGACGGAAATCCGGGACCGGATTCTCGCGGAAGTCGAGAGCTTCACAGGTCCAAGAGACCAAGAAGACGACGTGTCGCTCTTCGTCGCGAAGCGCCGGTAGGCCCGCCGAGGGTGCACGGCGCCAAAAGCGGCGGCGAGGGCCGACCAAAACTCCGGGAGTTCTTGCCAAGCGAGCCCTAAGTTCTGAGGCTCCTGGAACCGAAGCAGAAGAATCGTGAGCGAACTCGACAGCCTGGACCCCGAAACGCTGGAACTACTCGCGCGTTTCGGGTTCGACGAATCACTCTTCGAGGCCCATAGGGCCGCCGTAGCCGATGGCAGCCTGAGTGAGGCGAGCAACATCGTCCAAGGCAAGCTGAAGGCGCCCGAGTCGGATGCGTGGCAAGACCTGCCGCGCCGCGAGTCGATTGAGGCCAAGGCGGCCATCGAGGCCGGCCGCGCAGCCATCGCTGCCAACGAAGTCGGCGTGATCATCCTCAATGGCGGAATGGCGACTCGGTTCGGCGGCGTGGTCAAGGGCATCGTCGAGGCGCTCCCGGGCAAATCGTTCTTGGCGCTAAAGATCCAGAACGTGCTCAAAGAGTCGCGGTCCGCCGGCGGCCGCGTCCCGGTGTTCTTGATGAACAGCTTCGCGACCGACGCAGCCACTCGCGAGCACTTCGCTGCGCAGAAGAACTTCGGCCTCCCGGAGGAGGACCTACGCTTCTACACGCAGGGCATCAGCCTGCGCATGACCGAGAGCGGTGAGATCTTCCGCGACAAAGAGGGCAAGCCGTCCTGCCACGGTCCGGGGCACGGCGACTGCCCGGTGTTCTTCCGCTCGTCCGGCTGCCTGGCGAGCTTCCTCGCCAGCGGCGGCAAGTACCTGCTGATCTCCAACGTCGACAATCTCGCGGCGCGTCTCGACCCGCTGGCCATGGGGATGCATATCCTGTCGAAGGCAGACCTGACGGCCGAGGTCGCTCCCAAATGGCCCGGTGACGCCGGCGGCGCCCCGGTCTACGTCGACGACAAACTCTGGGTCGTCGAGGGTTTCCGCTTCCAGCCCGACTTCGACCAGGATCAGGTGCCGGTGTTCAACACCAACACGTTCTGCGTCAACGCCCGCGCGCTCGAAACCCGCTTCGAACTCACGCCGTGCTACGTTCGCAAGAACGTCGACGGCAAGCCCGCCGTCCAGGTCGAGACGCTCGTGGGCGAACTGACCAGGCTGCTGACGAGCTCCTACCTCAAGGTCAAACGCACGGGCCCGGAGTCGCGCTTCTTCCCGATCAAGACGCCCCAGGATCTCGAGGACGGCACCGAGGACCTGCAGTTGATCTGCACGTAGCCCGTCAGCGGGCGAGTGGGAGGCGCAACGCCTCCGGCGGGTCCGGGTGCCTGGACCGCCCCGACTGGATCCAAGCCACATCGGATGGGAACCCATCGGCCGCGCCGAGGCCCTATCCGGGACCGGTCCAAACCGGACTTTTCGCACTGGATCCAGATGGAATCTCGCACGCAATCCTCTACGACCCTTGCTGCAGCCCGTCCGGCCAACCCAACGCGCTGCGCGCTTGGGTCGACGAGTCCTCTTACCAGCGAAGGCAGATGAGCAAGAGTACCCACCGTATCGCGACGATCTCCGCGAGCCTCCTCGTGACCGCTGCAGTCGTCCTGTTGCTGCTCTGGTTGGTCGGCGCGTTCCATGAGAAGATCCCAGCGAAGGAGGCGGGGGCCCAGGTGCTGCACAAGGCCGCCGGCGCCGCAACGCTCGTGGTCGAAGAGCGCCGGGTCCGCGTCCACGAGTCCGCCGTCGGAACCATCCGACCCGTCACCGAGACCAAGGTCGGCGCGCAGATCCTCGCCACGGTGCGGGTCATGCATGCGATACGGTCGGGGCAAGCGTTCAAGAAGGGCGACGTCCTCGTCGAGCTCGACGACACGGACCTCGAGGCGCGCCTCCAGCAGGCCCGCGCCGCGCTCGAAGCAGCCCAAGCCAACCTAGCCAAAGCGCGAACCGACTTGGCACGGACCAAGCGGCTCTTCGCCGAGAAGGTTGCTTCCAAGGAAAAACTCGACCGAGACCAGACACGTGTGACCGCGGGCAAAGCGCAGGTGCAGGGACTGAAGCAGGCCGTGGCGAGCGCGCAGACGATCCTGCGTTATGCAACGATCCGCGCCCCCATCGACGGGATCATCGTCGACAAGCAGGTGAACCAGGGCGACCTCGTCTCGCCCGGTCAGACGGTGGTCACGATGTACAATCCGGGTCGGCTGCAGCTGATCGCAATCGTGCGTGAACGGCTGGCCGCGAAGCTCCGCGTCGGCAAGAGCGTCAACGTGCACATCGAGGCACTCGGCAAGAGCTGCGCGGGGCGTGTCGATCAGATCGTTCCCGAGGCGAGCGGAACGAGCCGCTCATTTCAGGTCAAGGTCACGGGACCGTGCTCGCCCGACGTGCTCTCCGGCATGTTCGGACGCCTGACGGTGGCCGTCGGCGAACGCCTCGAAACGCGGATTCCACGCAGCGCGGTGCGCAGCATCGGCCAGCTCGACTTCGTGTTTGTGGTGTCAACCGACGACACGCTCCTGCGGCGCTTCGTCCGGACCGGCGACAGCGACGCGTCGACGACCGAGATCCTGTCCGGCCTCACAGCCGGCGAGCGAATCCTCGCCGACGCAAGCAGCGTGAGGTGACATGAGCACGCACACGCCAACCCTGAGCCAGCGCATCGTTGACATTTTTCTTCGCGGGAATCTAACGCCGCTCCTGATCTTGCTGTCGCTCGTGGCTGGGGCAATCGCGTTGCTCGTGACGCCGCGCGAGGAAGAACCGCAGATCGTCGTGCCCTTGGCCGACGTCTACGTTCGCGTACCCGGAGCCAGCGCACAGGAGGTCGAGAAGCTCGTCTCGACCCGCCTCGAGAAGTTGCTCTACCAGATCGATGGCGTCGAGTACGTCTACTCGATGAGTCGTGAGGAGCAGGCGATCATCACGGTGCGCTTCTACGTCGGAGAGGATCGCGAGGACAGCCTCATCAAGCTGTACAACAAGCTGCAGATGAACATCGATCGGGTTCCGCGAGCCGCCCGCTCGTGGGTCGTCAAGCCGGTCGAAGTCGACGACGTGTCGATCCTGGACATCACGCTCTACGGCAAAGAGGGCACGGACTACGCGCTGCGCCGCACCGCAGAAGAACTGGAGCGTTGGGTGCAGTCCGTGCCCAACACGGGTCGCACGGCGATCGTCGGCGGACGGCCGCGCCAAGTTCGCATCGAGGTGCGCAGCGAAGCGCTCGACGCCCACGGCGTTCCTTGGCGCGACCTGGAGCGCGCACTGACCGCGGCGACGACCCGCGGGCTCGCGGGGAGCGCCAACAGCGACGACGCCAGCTTCCTGGTCGAGGCCGGGAACCCCTCGCTCTCACGACGCGAGATCGAGTCGCTCGTCGTCGGTGTCGACCACGGCAGCCCGGTCTACCTGCTCGACGTGGCGGATGTTCTCGATGGCCCCGAAGAGCCAGCCAACTATACGCGCATCAGCTTCGGCGCCGCCGCCAGCGAGGAGGTCCCAGCAGCGTTCCGCAAGCCTTCGAAGGACTTCCCAGCCGTAACCATCTCCGTCGCCAAGAAGAAGGGCGCGAACGCAGTATGGGTGGCGCGCGATGTGCGCGCGAAGGTCGACGCGCTGCGCCACTCGGTCATCCCTGACGGAATCGAGGTTCGGTATACCCGCGACCATGGAATCACCGCGAACGACAAGGTCAACGAGTTGGTCGAAGGGCTCGTTGTCGCGATCATCGTTGTCATTGCACTGATTGCCTTGACTCTGGGTTGGCGCGAAGGCTTCATCGTCGCGACCGCAGTGCCCATCACGTTCTCCTTGACCCTGCTCGTCAACTGGTTTGCCGGCTACTCCATCAACCGCGTCACGCTTTTTGCGCTGACGCTTGCCCTCGGCCTAGTGGTGGATGACCCCATAGTCGATGTGGAGAACATCTTTCGCCACCTGAAGATGCGCCGCAAGGGCACATTGCAGGCAATCTCGGACGCAGTCAATGAGGTGCGCCCGCCGATCATCCTCGCAACCATTGCCGTCATGGTCAGTT
>CAYSWE010000027.1:0-18121 GCA_964434515.1 uncultured Phycisphaerales bacterium
GAGGTTGTCCTCGTCGAGTCCGATCTCCCCGAGGCGATAGACCCGGGCGGTCTTGTCTAGGATACGCATGACGATGCGTTCGCCGTAGTTGACCGGAATGGTCGAGATGCGCACGTCCACGTCGCCGTCGCCGATGCGAATGCTGGCGCGGCCGTCCTGCGGCGGCCGGCGCTCGGCGATGTCCATCTTGCCCATGACCTTGATGCGCGACGTGATGGCCTCCTGCGCACGCTTCGGGATCGCCTCCATGTCGTAGAGGATGCCGTCGATGCGCATGCGGACTTGCAGGCGTTCGGGGTAGGGCTGCAGATGGATATCGGACGCCCGCAGCTTCAACGACTGAAACAGGAGCATGTTGACCAACTTGATGATCGGCGCCTTGTTGGCGACGTCGAGCAGGTCCTCGGACTCCTCGACTTCCGCCGCGAGGCCCATGATGTCCTCTTGCTCGATGTCGTCGAGTGCTTCGTCGACCCCGTCGGCCTTGTGGCGATAGGCGCGGTTGATGAGGTTGGTGATCTCCTGCTTGGGCGCGAGCACGGGCTCGACGCTGGCACCCAAGAGCGCGGCGAGGTCGTCCATCGGCTGGACATCCAGCGGCGTGCACGTTGCGACCTCGACCGTGCCGTTCTGCCGTTCGATCGCGATCAGATTGTACGTCCTCGCGAACTGCACCGGGACCTTCTGGATAAAGTCACTCGGC
Organism: uncultured Phycisphaerales bacterium; assembly: GCA_964434515.1. GTDB lineage: Bacteria > Planctomycetota > UBA1135 > UBA1135 > CAYSWE01. Next base: position 704 of record CAYSWE010000027.1, read on the forward strand.
ACCTTGATGCCAAGCAGGTCTTCCCGTTGGGGGATCTCCAGATACTCGGCGAGGAAGTCGAAGGCGCGAGCTTCGGTGAGGAAGCCACGGGTCATGAGCACGTGGTCGAGCGTGCTCCCAGTCTCCCGTTCGAGGCGCAGGGCCTCGTCGATTCGTTCCTCGCTCAGGTCGGTCTTGGCGCGGAGCAGCTGCTGCAGTCGGTCTTCCATCGGGTCTGTCTTCTTAGTGCCCACGTGGCATCGGCGGCGGTCCCCCGGGCGTGCGCGGCAGGCCCGTGCCGGCGGTTCCCCCCTTGGGCGGTTGCTTGGTCCCCGGAGTCTTGTCGGGCGCTGCCGAGCCGGACTTGTCGTTTTTGTCACTCGTGCCGGATGGCGGGCGCACATAGACTGGGATGTCGAAGCCACCCAGTCGATCCAAGTCTTCGACGGTTGCTGGCGTATCCTCAAGACGCGGTTGATCCTGGCCGCGCCAGGTCGGGTCGACCACCTTGATCCGCTTGTGTCCGATGTAACGCGCTGCCTCCATCTTCTTGCGGAACGTCAGCTGCGCCAGATCTGCAAAGTCTGGGTCACTCAGGATGTGTGGCGTCAAGAAGAAGTAGAGATTCGATTTGCGCTTCGTGGTCGAGCGGTTGCGGAACAGCGCGCCCAAGAGTGGGATTTCCTTGAGGAATGGGATCCCATCCTCCGTTTCGCTCGTCTGATCCTCGATGACGCCGCCGAATACCATGGTGTGCCCGGTTGGTATGGTGACGGCCGTCTCGATCGTGCGAATGGTCTTGGGTGGTGGGACGGCCGACGCCGAGTCGAAAGCTCCCTGGAACTTGGAGACTTCGAGCCGCAGATTGATCTTGACGTAGCCGCCCTCGGAGATGCTCGGCGAGATACGCAAGTCGATTCCGGCGTCTTGGAATCCCGAAAAACTCGTGTCCGTCGTGACGTTGCCCTGCGTCGATCGCGTCGTCGGGATGGAGTCCTTGCTGGTGACCGTCGCGTCTTCGTTGTTGTTCACGAGCACCGACGGGATGGAGAGCACGTTCGACCGGTTGTCGGACTTGAGCGCGTTCATGATGACCGGGATCGCGAAGTTGTTGCCGCGGATGATGCCGCCGGTGAGACCGGCCAGGGGATTCTGGAGGTCCGGCAGGCGCGTGTCGGCGAGACCGTTCCCGTCGGTGTCCTGGAACGACGACAAACCGAACGACGTCATGCCGAAACCACTACTGAGGTCGAGCAGCCCGAGTTCGAAGCCGAGTCGCTCGACGTCCTGCGTCCCGAGGTCGACGAGCGCCGTCTCGATCAGCACCTGGTCCTGCCGCGTGTCGAGCTGACGGATGAGCTCGATGATCTTCTCACGCTGCGAGCGACTGGCCGAGATCAGCAGAGAGTTGCTCTTCTCGTCGTCCCGGATGACCGGACGGATCTCGCGTCGGGTCGTTCCCGCGCCGGGGGCGGATCCACCGGTCTGGGTGGCTTGCTGAGCCTGGGTGGCCTGCTGTACGAAGTCGCTCAGGACGTCTTTCATGTCCTTGGCGAGCGTGTTGATCAGCTTGTAGACGACGAAGTTGCTGTCGATCTTTGTGGCCCGTGTATCGAGCTGGGCGATCATGTTCTCGATCATGCGCACGGTCTCCTCGTGCGCATACACCACCAGCGCGTTCTGGTTGGCGAGCGTCATGATCTTGACGGGAATCTGATCCTCGGGAGCCACGACTCCGCCGCCGGCCGGGGCGGCTGCGACGCGCGTCTTTTCGCTGAGGAGTTCCGTAACGATGGGCTCGATATCCTCGACCGCACCATTCTCCAAGGGGATCACGCGCATGATTGCGTGCGGCTTTTCGTCCTTGATGTCCACCACCTGAAGCAGCTGGACGATGTTGTAGACCGTCGGACCGAAGCCCGTGATCATGAGCGAGCGCTGGTCTTGCCCGCCGATCGCGATCAGTTGTTCGAGGCCGCGCGGATCGTTGAAGAACGTCCGCAGGTTGGCGCTGGCAAGTTGGGCATTGACGTACTTCAGCTTGACCGTGGTCACGATGAAGGTGCCGGTTTGCTTGCGGTAATCGGCCAAGCGATCGGGCGGCACCCAGACCACGCCCTTCTTGATGGTCTGTCCGCGCGAACCTGTCTGCAACATCAGATCGATGAACTCCGCGTCCCCCTCGCCGCGCGGGACGCAGACCCAGTCCTTGATGAACAGCACCGTCTGGAAGAACGCGTAGAACTCATCCTTGCGGATGCGCAGCGTGCCGAGCAGATTGATGTTCTTCGCTGTGTCAGGCTCCGGCGCGTTCGGATCGAGGCTCGGGTCCTGGGAACGATCGATGTAGAAGCGCTTGCCCGTGAATTTCTGGGCAAACTTGACGAACTCGAGCAGCGGGATGCCCTTGCGCTCGTCGACCGCGAAGATCACATAGTCCCCTTCGACGCGGATCTTGTTCTTGCTCTGGCCGGCAGGGTTCTGGCCGGCAGGGTTCTGGCCGGCAGGGTTCTGCCCGGCAGGGTTCTGCCCCTGCCCTGGCTGAGCCGCTGCTGCCCCGGCGAGTAGCAAGCAAGCACTCAGCAAGCCAGCAGCCCAGCGGGCCGAGACCGGCTTGCGGAAGTTCGAAACGTGGACTGGAGCGAAGGCGTTGAATCGCACTTGTTCCCGATCTCCTGACGGTGCTGCGATGCACGGGCCGATGTCCGGCTGCGAGCAAACAGTTGGAATTGCGCGCTCGGACTACCAAGCGCACCGTTTTATTCCCCTTCCGCGCAAAATCCAAAGGTTTGCGCTCGCTGGCACCCGATGACGTAGCGGCCGAGAGGAAAAGAAGTTGCGCGCGGTTCGCCGCCCCTCTTTGCTGCTTGCGCCAGCGAGCCGGGGAGTTCCCCCGGCGGGCACGCGAGCCCCACGAAGTTCCCAGGATCGTCCGGATGCGCCGCACTAGTCTGATCGTTGTCGTTGCCGCTCTGTTCTTCGGTTCGTTCGGTGCGGGTTTTCTTCCCGCACTGAGCCCACTCGAGGCGGGTTTCCCTGGGGTGGCCGAGGCCGGGCCTTGGCTGAACTTCGGGGAGGGCGCCAGGCACTGGGTTCCATCGCTCTGGGCCGTCGTCCCGTTTGCCCTCATGCTTCTGTCCATCGCGCTCGTGCCGCTAATCAACGAGCATTGGTGGGAGAACGATCGCAATCGGGGTGCCATCTGCGCAGTCTTGGGCATTCCTGTGCTGCTCTACGTGTTGAACAGCGATCTCCACGGGCAGCATCGGATTCTCCACACCGCGATCGAGTACACCTCGTTCTTGGTCCTGCTCGGGTCGCTGTTCGTGATCTCGGGCGGCATCGTGATCACCGGCAACCTGCAAGGGACGCCGTTGGTCAACACTGCGTTTCTCGCGGTTGGCGCGCTGATGGCCAGCTTCATCGGCACGACTGGGGCGGCGATGCTGCTCATTCGGCCCATCCTGAACACCAACTCCGAGCGGCGCCACGTCGTGCACACGGTGCTGTTCTTCATCTTCATCGTGTGCAACTGTGGTGGTTGTTTGACCCCGCTCGGGGATCCTCCGCTCTTTCTGGGCTACCTGAAAGGGGTCCCCTTTGGCTGGACGTTTGGGCTGGTCGTCGAGTGGGCGTTCGTCTGCGCCGTGCTGCTCGTGGTGTACTTCGTCTTCGACGTCGTCCAGCACCGGAAGGAAACCAAGAAAGACATCCAGCTCGATGTCGAGCACGAGCGGCCGATCATCGTCCGTGGTGCGCACAACTTCCTGTTCCTGGGCGGCGTCGTCCTGGCGGTGGCATGGACCGATGTCTTTTCGTTTCCGTCGCGCGAGGGCTTCATGGTCCTCATGGCAGTCGGGGCTTGGTTCACCACGCGATCCGAGTATCGAGCGCAGAACCGCTTCAGCTTCGCGCCGATCCGTGAGGTCGCGGTCGTGTTCGCCGGGATTTTTAGCACGATGATCCCGGCCCTGGCGTTACTCCAAGCGAAGGGGGATGCGCTCGGTGTGACCGATCCGACGCAGTTTTTCTGGAGCACCGGTGCTCTCTCGGCATTCCTCGACAACGCGCCAACCTACCTTTCTTTCCTTGCGTTGGGCAACGGGGTTTCGGAGTGGTCCCCGGCGCTCATGGCCGATTCCATGGGATTCGCGAATGGTCACGCTGCGTTCGGTAGCTACGCAGAGGTGCTCCAGCACTTCGAATCCGCGGGCCTGGCACGCGAGGACTTCTTTGCGTTGCCCCAGCCCATTCTGACCGGGATTTCGCTCGGCGCGGTCTTCATGGGGGCGATGACCTACATCGGCAATGGCCCAAACTTCATGGTTCGCGCCATCGCCAGCAACTCCGGCGTGAAGATGCCGTCGTTCTTCGGCTACATTCTCTGGTCTGCAGTCATCCTGCTACCGCTGTTCTTCGGCGTCACTTGGATCTTCTTCCACTAAGCTCACGGGCGAAACGTGCGCATGGCTGTGAGGCTCGTGAGTGCGCACGCTGCAACGATACCGGACTTTTTGGCCGGGCTCTCCGAGTCGTGCGGTAGGATGGTCGCGCAAGCCCCACTGGCAACGGTTCGTTTCGTTTCCCACCCGTTCCGATGACCCTGACCGACCTTCTGCAGGCTGAGAACATCGTCGTGCGTCTCCGTGCGCGGGATCGCTGGGGCGCACTCGACGAGATCGTGGATCACCTCGAGGCCAAGCGGGTGTTGACCGCGGCGCAGGCCGGGCAGGCCCGGGATCGCTTGCTCGAGCGTGAGCGTGCGCTGTCGACCGCGTTCGAGCACGGAGTGGCCGTGCCGCATGCCGCACTGGATGGTCTGACCGAGGCGATTGCCTGCATGGCGATCGCCCCCGAGGGAGTCGACTTTGCCGCACCGGACGGCGAAGTCGTGCGCGTCGTGCTGTGTCTGCTGAGCCCGAAATCACGGCGGATGCTGCACACGCGAACCTTGGCCGACGCGGCCGTGCTGCTCTCGCGCGCCGAACTGCGCGCTGAGTTTTGTCGCGCTCGCAACGTCGACGACGTGCTCGCCGCCCTGCGCCGGGCGGAGTCTGCCTGCGCGTGATCGTCGGGCTGGCCGTCGTCCTCGCGGCGCTCTTGACCGGGTTCGCCGGTCTGGCGTTCGAACTGGCCTGCGTCCGTCGGACTGGATTGCTGCTCGGTCATGGCAGCGTCGGGCAAGCGCTCGTGTTCGGAGCGTTCCTGCTTGGGCTTGGGCTCGGCGCGCAGGCGCTGGCTGCCCGGCGACGCCTCGACGCGCAGCCGCTCCGGGCGGCCGGCATGCTGTATGCGATCGTGGCGGTTGCCCTGCCGCTCTCCTTTTGGGTGCTCGAGCGCGCGCGGCCCGACGGCGGCGCGTGGACCGCGCTGGCTTGCTTCGCGGCGCCGCTTGCGGTTGCGTTCTTTATGGGCGGCGCGTTCCCGCTGGCGCTCATCGGCGCCTCACGCGCCTGGCACGGGCGCGGTATCGGCCTCCTGCAGGGCTCGAACCTGCTTGGTTCCGTCGCGGGCGCGGGCGTCGGCGGCGCGTTCTTGCTGCCGCACGCTGGTTTGGATGCGGTCGTTTGGCTGGCGAGCCTTGGCTACGGCGTTGCAGCGCTGCTCTGTTTGCTGGTGCGTCGTTGTGGGGTCTTGCGGTCATCGGCGCGAACCGTGCGGAGCGGCAAGTTGCCACTCGGCGCGGTGGCGGCAAGCGGGGCCTGTGTGCTCGGACTCGAACTTTGGATGCCGCGACGACTGACGTTCTTCCTCGGCGGGTTCTTGCCGACCTTGTCCGGAACGCTCGTCGCCGCGCTGCTCGGACTCGCGCTTGGGAGCATCGTGGCCGACTGGATTCCGCGCCGTGCCGGCGACCGAACCGTGCGACGTGCAGCCGCGGCGAGCGTCGTCGGTGTGGGGCTCAGCGTTCTGCTGGTCGAGCTCGTCGGGCCGGTGCTTGCCACGTGGCGTGTCACGACGGAACTGGGCGCGATCACGCTAGCGAGCACGGCACCGTTCTTGTTGACGCTCCCGGCGACGCTCCCGCTCGGGGCGATCTTGCCGCTGGCGCTCCGCGGATCGACGACCCGCGCCGAAGGCTTGGATTCGCACGCCGGTGCGTCCGGCTTTCTCGCGTTTTCGATGGGGGCTTTCGCTGCCTCGCTCCTGGTCCCGTTCGTCTTCGAGCTGCCGAGCCCACTCCGCTTCGCGCCGATCGCGGCCAGCTTGCCCTTGGCGGTCTGCGCACGCGGGCCTGGGCTCCTCGCCGCTGTGCTTGCGATTCTCGTTGGCGTCGTCCCATTCCAGCACCGTCCGGCTCTGGTGGGGGCTCGCTTCTGGCCCGCGCATCAGGTGCGCAAGCGCGTCGTGGCTGAGCGTTCCGATCGGATCCTGACAGCCAGCGTGGTCGAGGACCGCGTGGTCGGCGAGCGCCTGCTCTACACCGACGAGTTCGCCGCGGCGGGTGGGGTCTCGAGTTCCTACATGCGTGCGCTCGGTCTCTTGCCGGCGGCGTTTGCGCCGACGCACGGCACGCGTGTCGTCATCTGCCTCGGAACGGGGACCACGGCGGCAGCGCTGGCCCGCGCCACGCTCGGGCAGCAGATCGACATCGTGGAACTCTCGCCAGCGGTCGTTGCTTGCTCGGCTGACTTCGCGGACGCGACCCGCGTGTGGCAGCCCCGAGCGCGCGTGCTTGTCTGCGACGGGAGGCGCGATCTCGAGACACGGCGGGCCCGGAGTGTCGGGTGTGTGACACTCGAGCCGTTGCTGCCGCAGGCTTTGGGCAGCGTCCATCTGTACTCGCGCGAGTTTTATGGCGCGGTCCGACGCGTGTTGGTGGACTCGGGCGTGTGCATGCAATGGCTGCCTACGCACGCGCTCGACCCGTCATCGTATCGGGCGTTACTGCGGACGTTCCTCGACGCGTTCCCGCACGCGAGGGCATTCTTGATCGACAACAGCACGTTGTTGCTCGGCTTTCGCGGACCGGTTCGTCGGCCGCGGACGTTCGCCGGCGTCGATGCCTACCTCTGCGGGCTCGCGACGCAGCAAGACCTGGACGTGGCCGAACTCGACGTCGATTTGGCGCGGCGGCGGGTGGCGCAGGCAGAGATTGTCGTCGATGAGCGACCCTTCCTAGAGACGCGCGGGCACGCCGAGCCACGTGCGATCCTGGATTGGCTACCGACGAATCTCGGACTCTTTGCGGCGGCCGAGGCGATGCCGCGCGCGCGCGCGCTTCGGCTCGAGGCGAAGCGCCTGCTTGCCCGTGCGCGGCTCGATCCATGGGCGGCGCGCGCGGCCGCGGTACGCCTGGCCGACGCGAGCGAGCTGCGTCCGCAGAGCTTGCTGCTGCGCCAGGAGCTGCGCGCGGCTCGTGCTGTGGTTGCACGTGCCAACGCTCTGCAGGCTCTCGCTCAGAAACAGTGGCAGGTTGCGCTCGAAGCTTGCGACCGAGCCATCGGAAATGACGCCGCGACGCCGCTGCTCCTCGCGGCAAGAGTCGTCGCGCTCTGGCGCACCGAGCGTCGGGAGGCCGCGCTCCGTGCCGTGCGCGAGCTGCATACGTTGTTCCCCAGTGTGCTTCGGCTGGCGTCGGTGCAAACACGCCGAGCGTACGGGCTGAAAGACCTCTGGACGTCGGTCTTGCACGACGAGCTGCGCGCCGGTGGTTCGGAGCCTGGTTCGCTCTCGGAACGGGAGTTCGTCGCCGCGTGGGTGGCTGGCGACGTCCGAGCGAAGCGATTCCTGCTACAGCGCCCGAAGCTCGGCCGCTGGTTGCTCATGGATGCCCTGCGCCGCGGACTCGAGCTGACCGAAGAAGTCGGCCGGCGCCTTCCACGGAATCTCGACGGCGCGTTGCTCGAGTCCTTGCAGCCGTGGGTCTTGCTCGATCAGCCGCGACATCTCGCTTGGCTCGCGCGCTGCTTCGCGGCGGACTCGCCACTCCCACGCTGGTGGGCGCCGCTGGTCGATTGGCTCGCCGAACTGGAGCACGGCGATCTCTCGCGCGGGCGCGTGCGCGAACTCTGGGTTCGAATCGTCCGCCTGACCGGCTACGTGGATGCCGAGGGAATGCCGGTGTTGCCACCCGAGGCGCCCGAGGAGCGTCGCCGAGTCGCTCGCTTGTTGCGAAGCCGCTGTCTTCCACGGCGGTTTCGCAGGTGACCGCACGGCAGGATGGGTAACATTGTCGGCATGGAGATGACACTCGGGGAGATCGCGGAACTCGTCGGCGCGACGCTCGAAGGGGAGCGTGGCTTTGTGGTCCGGGGCGTGTGCGCGCTCGGGGAAACGGGCCCCAAGGCCAAAGACCACCTGAGCTTTGCCAGCGCCGATCACGGTGACGCTTTGGCGCGCTCTCGTGTGCAGGCGCTTCTCGTGCGCGAGGTGCCGACCGAGCCCGCCGGACGCCAGTTCGTCGTAGCGCCCGATCCGTCGGTGGCGTTCGCCAAGGTTGCCGGCCGCTTCCACCCGCTGCCCCTAGCCCGTGAGCATTGCGTGCATCCGCGCGCGGTCGTGGCGGACGACGTCGAGTTGGAAGAGCCCGTCGTGATTGGGCCCAACGCGGTGATCGAGGGCGGCGTCCGCGTTGGTCGCGGCTCGGTCATCATGGCGGGGGCGTTCGTCGGCGCGCGCGTGCACATCGGTCGGGATTGTCTGCTCTACCCCAATACGACGATCTATGCCGAGTGCCAGCTCGGGAACCGTGTCGTCGTGCACAGTAGCTCCGTGATCGGCGCCGACGGTTTTGGCAACGTGCACGATGGTTCCGGTTGGTTGCGTGTGCCCCAGATTGGCAATGTCATCCTCGAGGACGACGTCGAGATTGGCGCTTGCACGACCATCGATCGCGGCACGCTCGATCCGACGCGTGTCGAGCGCGGCGCACGGATCGACAACCACGTCATGGTTGCGCACAACTCGGTCATTGGCGCCGGCACTGCGATCGCGGCGCACGTGGCGATCGCCGGCAGCACCCACATCGGCAAGAACTGCCAAATCGCTGGCCAGGTTGGCATGGTGGGCCACGTCTCGGTTGCCGATGGCTCCGTGTTGGGCGCACGCACAGGGGTCGTGAGTTCGCTGGAACAGCCTGGTTTCTATGCGGGGTTTCCGGCTCAGGCCGCGCGTGAGGAGATGAAGACCATCGCTGGCACGCGGCGCATCGGCGAGCTACGCCGCAAGGTGCGGGAACTGACGCGCCGTTTGGACGAGGCTCTGGGGGCGGCGGAGGACTGAGCCCGTCCTTCGGTTTACTCAGGCAGTTCGGGCAACGCCGCTGCGATCTGGTCTCGCGTGAGCTGATAGATCTCGAGCGGTCCGCCGAAGGGGTCGGCGATCTCGTGATCTCCGGCCAGCAACTCGGGTGGCTCGGAGTCCGTGTCGAGGGGGCCGCCGACGGACTCCAAGATGGCGTGCGCCGTGGCGTAGTGGGACATGCCCATGCAGAGCGTGCGGTTGGCGCGGGCTAGGAGCGCGGCTTCGAGTGGGCGGGAACTGTGTGCGGTCAGGTCCTCTCCGATTTCGGCCATGGCGCGGATGGCGTTCTCCGATGCCGGCATGCCCGGCTGCGCGGCGGTGCCGGCCGAGACTACGAGGATCCCGTGGTCGATGAGTTCGGCAGGCTGGACGTCCAGGTCGTTGGCCCACGTTCGCCGGGCGAGGACCTCTGCCATCGGCGACCTGCAGGTGTTTCCCGAGCAGAGGAACAGCACGACCGTGGCAGCGCGGGTGAGGATGCTCGACCTTTCGAGAGCCGCTTCACGCAGCATCCGGATCTGGCCGTTCGCGCTCACGCGGACCACGGACGACGCAGCGCCGACGGGGCAGGCGCCGCCGTCTGCCGCGAACTGGACGTGGTCGCCGATGGCTTCGAGGGCGTGCTCCAGGGTCTGCGGCGCCGGCTCCCCGGGAAGATTCGCGCTCGCCATGGCGATCGGTCCCGCGGCTTCGGCCGACAGTCGGCGCGTGAACGCGTTCTCGACGACACGCAGGCCGAGGGTTCCATCCTCCGCCGCGAACTGCTTGCCCTTTTCGGTAGCGTCGAGCACGATTGTCAGGGGCCCGGGCATGTAGGCCCGCACCAGTCGTCGTGCCTGCGCAGGACCCTGGCCGAGCGCGAAGACGTCCTCCGGATCTCCCAAGTGGAGCGTGAACGGGCGTGCGTTCCCCTTGATGGCACGCAGCTTCTGGAGCGCTGCCGGGAGGTCCGCCCGGCAGCCGATCCCGTAGACCGTTTCGGTCGGAACACAGACGAGTTCGCCGGCGTCGAGCACGGCCAAGGCGCGTGCCAAGGCGGCGTCGAGGTCGTCGGATTCGAGGTCGTGCACCTCGGGCGTGCTCATGTGTGTGTCTCCTGGTCGACGGCGGTCCACCATGCATCCTGAACTCGCGCCGCGGTCTTTCCAAGCGGCGTCTTCGCTGCGGAGCAGTAGAATCCCGTGCGTGACAGCAGTCTGGATTTCCCTTGGTGTTCTCGTTCTGGGAACGGTGTGGCTCTACAACCGCCTCGTTCATCTGCGCAACAAGACGCGCGATGCGTTCGGCGGCATCGATGCGCAGCTCAAGCGTCGCCACGACCTCGTCCCTAATATCGTTGCGACGGTCAAAGCCTACGCGGCGCATGAGCGCGAGGCGCTCGAGGCCGTGACCGAGGCTCGCGCCGGGGCGCAGGCGGCGACCGCTTTGCCGGCGGTCGGGCTCGCCGAGACGGGGCTTGGTCAGGCGATCGGCGGCCTGCTGGGGCTGGTCGAGCGCTATCCCGAGCTCAAGGCGGACGCGAGCTTTCGCAAGCTTCATGACGAGCTCGTCGAGGTCGAGGACGCGATCCAATACGCGCGGCGTTACTACAACGGCGCGGTGCGCGACTACAACACTGCATGTGAGCAGTTTCCAACCAACCTGGTCGCAGGTGTGTTTGGCTTCGAACCGCGTGAGTTCTTCGAACTCGAGGAGAATCAGCGTTGAGAGCGCTTCTGGCCCTGTTTGTCTTTGCTGTCGGTGTTGGTCGGGCGCAGGTCGGTTCGGCGAGAGCGATCCGGATTGCGGAGTTTGCCGCCAGGATCCAGGTTGGCAGCGACGCCGTGCTGCACGTCGAGGAACGTCTCAAAGTGCGCTTCGATGGGCATTGGAACGGGATCCACCGGGACATTCTCACGCGCTACACGACGGCCGGCGCGCGAGGCTCGATTCGGGTGCGGATCGACAGTGTCGAGGGCGACGTCGAGTGGTTCCGGCGACGTCGCTTCGCCCGTGGCACACGGCTCAAGATCAAGGTGCGTGACGCCGTCAACGCGACACGCGAGATCGTCCTTCGTTATGACGTCGAGAATGCGCTGCGGTCCTACGACGGCATCGACGAACTCTACTGGAACGTGACGGGTACGGGCTGGCCGTTTCCGATCGACCGGGCGAGTGCGACGGTCGTGCTACCGGACGGCGTGGCTCTGTCGGAGACCAGCACGGTGGGCTACGCCGGAGCTCTTCGCAGCACCGACACCGCGCGCGTCCGCATCGAGCGCGATCGTTTTCCGATCCGCTTCAGGACGACGGGGCTCGCGCCGCATCATGGGCTGACCGTCGCGGTCGGCTTTCCACAAGGCTACGTGACGATGCCGACGTCGGTGCGTCGGGCCGTGTGGTTTCTCCTCGACAACTGGGCCATGTTCGTGGCGATCGCGGTGGGCGTCCTGTGGTTTCTCGTCTGGTGGGTCCACGGCCGTGATCCGATGCATGGCGCGACGATCCTCGCCGAGTACGAGCCGCCGCCAGGGCTGCGCCCGGCCGAGGTCGGGCTCGTCGCCGACGATCGCGTCGATCCGCGCGACATCACCGCGACCATCCTGGACCTAGCGGTGCGCGGGCGACTCAAGATCCGCGAGGAAGATGGCGGCGAGGACTTCCGGCTACGAGCGATGCCTGGCTGGCGCGACCACGATCGTCCCTATGAGCGCGCCCTCATGGACGCGATGTTTGCTGAGAACGAGGACGTCTCGCTCGCAGATTGCCGCGCGAGCCTGTCACGCGTGCGTCCGGAAGTGATCGACGACTTGCACCAGCGGGTCGTGGCCGAGGGGCTGTTCCACGCCGATCCTGGCCATGCGCGCTCCCGTGGCAGCTTTCTCGCGGTGCTAACGAGCGTCGGCCTGGTTTTGCTAGGACTCTGGACGCAGGCGCCGATGCAGTATTGGATCGCCGCCGTGCTCGCTGCGGGCTGCGCGCTTCTCTGCGGTAAGCACATGCCGCAACGCACCAAGAAGGGACTCGAGGCGCTACGCCGTGTGCGCGGTATGGAGGAGTACATGCACACGGCCGAGCGTCAGCGGATGAAGAGTTTGCCCATGGATGTGTTCGAGCGTCTACTGCCCTATGCCGTGGCGCTCGGCATGCACAAGCGCTGGCTCGACGCCTTCAAGGGCGTCTTTACGGCGCCGCAGTGGATGGAAGGGACCTCTCCCATGGGGATTCCGATCTTCCTCGACAGCTTCGTCGGACACACGCAGTCGGCCCTCTATTACGCACCACGCAGCGAGGGAGCCGCGGGTTCTTTCGGTTCTGGCGGCTGGAGCGGCGGCTCCGGCTTCGGCGGTGGCGGCGTCGGCGGCGGCTTTGGCGGTGGCGGTGGTGGCGGCTGGTAACGTCGGCGACCGACGATCCCTCTGCCGTGCCCGCGTTTGTCATGCCGTTGCGTATCGTGTCATGCGCCGCTAGGGTTTTTGGTCAAACTGGCAGGGCCGCGACACGCATGACAAGAGATACGATCCCAGAACAGCCCGCGGGGGCTCGCGAGCCGCCGCGGTTGGCCAGTGGTTTGGTGGGCGGCTTCGCGCATGAGATCAAGAACCCGTTATCGACGATTGGTCTGAATTTGCGTTTGCTCGAAGAGGAGTTGGGCACGCCGGAGAACGCCCGCGAGAAGCGGATCTTGACCCTATCGCAGCGCGTGTCCAAAGAGGTCGTCCGTCTGCAGGATAGCCTCGAAGACTTTCTCAACTTTGTGCGTGCGCCAAAGCCCGTGCTGCAGCACGTGTCGCTGAACGGTATTGTGCGCGAGGTCACCGACCTCATTGCGCCTTCGGTCGAACGCCAAGGTCTTCGGCTCCAGCTGTTGCTCACCGAGGGGTTGCCGGTTGCGACTGTGGATGGCCGCCTCGTGCATCAGGCATTGTGGAATCTCGTGCTCAATGCGCAGCAGGCGCTCGTTGGCGCCAAGCGCCAGGGTGAGATCATCATCGGGACAGGTTATGAAGCCGCGGAGTCTGGACAGGACGCCGGCGACGGGCGGCCTTGTCACGTTCTGACCGTCACCGACTCCGGGCCGGGCATGGCGCCGGACGTCGTCGAGCAGTGTTTTTCGCCGTATTACTCCACGAAGAAGGGAGGCACTGGGCTCGGTTTGGCGATTACGCAGCGGTTCGTTCAGGATCACGGTGGGACGATCGACGTCTCGAGCCAAGAGGGCGTGGGGACGCGCTTCGCGCTGCGCTTTCCGCATGTCGATCTGCAGGTCGGCCCGCAGAGTGCGGCGACAGGGAAACCAACATGATGCGGGTCTTGATCGTTGACGATGACCGTGCGCATGCCGAGGTGATCTCGGAAGCACTCGCGCCCATGGGCTTGTCCATATCGCTCACCGACTCGGGTGCGGAGGCTTGTCGGCTTCTCAAAGAGGGCCCCGAGTTCGCCGTTGTGCTGACCGATCTCGTGATGCACGACGCGGACGGCTTCAAGGTCCTGCAGGCCGCGCGGGAGCGTGATCCTGCGACCAAGGTGCTCATGTTGACCGGCCACGGCAATCGCGAGGTGGCCGTGCAGGCGATGCAGGACGGCGCGCTCTACTACCTCGAAAAGCCCGTGGACCTGCGGGAGCTGCGCACCAAGGTCACCAAGGCGCTCGATGCGGCTGAGCGTGATCGACACTACAATGAGCTGAAGCGCGATATGACGCTCGTGCACGGCATCGAGGGCATCATCGGACGAGCTCCGCAGGTGGTCCGGCTGGTTGAGTCGATCAGCCAAGTGGCGCCGACGCAGGCCTCGGTCATGATCCTCGGCGAGTCGGGTTCCGGCAAGGAGCTCGTGGCGCGCGCGATTCACAACCTTTCGCCTCGGCGTGACAAGACCTTTGTTGCGCTCAACTGTGGCGGCCTCGCGGAAGGCACCATCGAGTCGGAGCTGTTTGGCCACGCCAAGGGAGCGTTCACCGGAGCGGTAACGGATCGCGAAGGCAAGTTCCAATACGCCCGGGGTGGCACGCTGTTTCTTGACGAAGTCGCGGAGATGCCGCTGCAAACCCAGGTCAAGCTACTGCGTGTGCTCGAAGACCGACAGGTCGTTCCGGTCGGTGCCAACGCGCCGGTCGCCGTGGACGTGCGTGTGTTGGCGGCGACGCATCGAGATCTCGGCAAGCTCATCCAGGAAGGCAAGTTTCGCGAGGATCTCTACTACCGACTCAAGGTCCTGACGTTGCGAGTGCCGGCGCTGCGCGAGCGGCGCCAAGACATTCCATTGCTGGCGGAGCACTTTCGCGAGTTGCTCGCCAAGCTGCACGACAAGGATGTGGACGGCATCGATCGCGAGGTTCTGGTGGCGTTCTCCAGCTACGATTGGCCTGGCAACGTGCGTGAGCTGCGCAATGTCATCGAGAGCATGGTCGTGCGCGCGCGCGGCAATATCTTGACGGTGCTGGATCTGCCACCCGAGCTTTCCCCGACGCCGCGCGACGACAATGACGCGTGGGCGTTTCTCGCCGGGAAGAACGCCGCCGAAGTCGAACGCAACCACTTGCGCGTGACGTTGGACATGTTTGGCGGCAATCGGCTACGTGCTGCCCAGGCAATGGGCATCAGCGAGCGCACGCTCTACCGGAAGATCAAGGATCTGGCGCCCGCTTCCGTCGAGGATGGCGACGGCGCATGAAGTCGCTCGAGGTTGTGGCCATTGATGGGCCGTCTGGGGCCGGCAAGAGTACGATCGCCAAGGCTGTGGCGTTGCGGCTGGGTTGGCGACACCTGGACACCGGAGCGATGTATCGCGCCGTCACGGTGTGGTTTGCCGATCACGACGTCGATCTCGACGACGGTGCCGCTGTGGGGCGTGCACTTGCGTCGCTCCATCTGCGACTGGGCGAATACGGTCGAGTCTGGATCGGTGAGCAGGAGGTGACGGATCGCTTGCGCACTCGCGCGGTCGAGCGGGCTGTTTCGGCGGTGAGCGCGCGAGCCAGCGTTCGCGACGCCATGCGCGACCTGCAGCGGGCGCAGGCTCGACTCGGTCCGCTGGTGGCAGAGGGGCGCGACATGACGTCGGTGGTGTTTCCGGACGCGCGCTACAAGTTCTTCGTCGATGCGCACGCGCAGGAACGTGCGCGGCGCCGGCTCGCAGATTTCGAAGCGTCGGGCCGTGGCGGGATGTGCCTCGAGGATGTTCTCAGCGAACTCGAGACACGGGATCGAAGCGACTCGACCCGCGACGTTGCACCACTGATCCGTGTGCCGGAGGCGGTCTATCTCGACACGACCGATCTGACGGTCGACGAGGTCGTGACGCGGATCGTGGATCTCGTCGAGGCCGAGTCCGGCGGACGATGAGCGTTCCGGCCAAGCCCAGCGTGTTCTGGGGAGCGTGCTACGCTGGCGTGCAGGCCGGTGTGCGGGCGCTGGGTTCGCTCTTGTTTGGGCTCGAGGTTCGTGGCCGCGAGCACGTGCCGGCTGGCGGCGGCGTCTTGATTGTTGCCAACCACACGAGTTTCTTGGATCCGGTGTTGATCGGAAGCGTGATCCGGCGACGCCTCACCTACTTCGCGCGGGAGTCGTTGTTTGCCAACCCGGTCTTTGGCGCAGCGATTCGCGGGTTTGGTTCGATGCCGGTCGCTCGCGGGCAGGTCGATCGCAAAGCGATCGCGGCGGCGACCGAGGCGCTCCTCAACTCGCGCGCACTGCTCCTCTTCCCGGAGGGGACACGGGGCGATGGGGGCGAGCTGCTACCATTCCAGCGCGGCTTCCTCTTGCTCGTGCGGCGCACCGGCTGCCCAGTCCTGCCAGTCGGCGTGTCGGGGGCCGAGCGCGTGTTGCCCAAGAAGGCGATCGTGCCGCGGTTGGCCAGGCTTCGTGTGACGATTGGCGCGTTGTTGGCGCCGGACGATGTGCTCGGTCTGGGGGCGGACGGACTGCGCCAGACGATCGCGGACCTGCGAGAGCCGTAGGCAGAACAGGCCGGAAATCAGCGGTACGCCGGTTCCAATCCGTTGGTCCGCCGCTATCCTTTTGGCCCCTTTCTCGGTGCCGGCTAGTAGGTCGTCACTCTTTCGGATGATGCCGACCGATGGGCGGTGGCTGGCGCGCTTCTGCGCGAGGTCCCCGCGGCTGGTCGGAATCTGGGCGCGTTCCCGGTCCACTCTTCAACCAACTTCATTTTTCTTTCATGGCATACGGCAAGCAACTCGTCAAAGAGTTCGAACTCGACGAGGACACGCTGGCGGCGGAACTGGATTCCGTCCTCGGTGACATTTCGTCCCTCGACTCACTCCTCGCTGACGCGGTCGGCGACTTCAAAGAGAATCAGATCGTCCCGGGCAAGGTGGTTCGCATTTCGGGCGACACCGTCTTCGTGGACATCGGCTACAAGTCGGAAGGCCTGATCCATATCACCGAGTTCGAGGATCCGGAGACCGTCGTCCCCGGTCTCGAGCTCGAGGTGCTCGTCGAAGCGCTCGACGACGGCGATGGCATGGCGGCTCTCAGCAAGCGGAAGGCGGATCGCATCCGTAGCTGGGAGAAGATCATCGAGACCTACAAGGAAGGTGACGAAGTCACCGGCGCGGTCACGAGGAAGATCAAGGGCGGCTTGCTGGTCGACATCGGCGTCAACGCGTTCCTGCCGGCATCGCAGGTCAACATTCGCCGGACCGAGGACGTCGGCGACTGGATTGGTCGCGACATCACGGCGCGCATCATCAAGATCGACGAGGAGCGGATGAACATCGTCATCTCGCGGCGTCGCTTGATCGAGGAGCAGCGCGAGAAGGACAAGGCCAAGTTGCTGGCCGAGATCGAAGAGGGGCAGACTCGCGAGGGCATCGTCAAGAACATCGCCGACTTCGGCGCGTTCGTCGATCTCGGTGGTCTCGACGGCTTGCTGCACATTACCGATATGACCTGGGGCCGGATCAATCATCCGTCCGAGCTTGTTAAGATCGATCAGAAGATCGAGGTCAAGGTGCTCAAGGTCGATACCGAACGCGAGCGCGTGGCTCTTGGTCTCAAGCAGTTGACGCCGGATCCGTGGGCCAACTTGGATGACAAGTTCCCCGTTGGTTCCAAGGTCATCGGCGAGGTCGTCAACATCATGAGCTACGGCGCCTTCGTCAAGCTCGAAGACGGTGTCGAGGGGCTCGTGCACATCTCCGAGATGTCTTGGACGCGACGCGTCAACGATCCGCGCGAGGTCGTCAAC
>CAYSWE010000028.1:0-18088 GCA_964434515.1 uncultured Phycisphaerales bacterium
CGGAAATACCGATTCCTTGAGCTCGGCGGTGGGGCGTTCGAGGCTTCAATGAGGCCGCGACCCGAAGGTCGCGGAAATACCAACGAAATCCGCCCAACATCCGAAAGCCACGATCGCTTCAATGAGGCCGCGACCCGAAGGTCGCGGAAATTCCAAGGTAGTATTCCTTCGAAACAGGATGACAGGGCTTCAATGAGGCCGCGACCCGAAGGTCGCGGAAATCAGATTCGGATTGAGGATCCTGAATACCCAAAGAGAGCTTCAATGAGGCCGCGACCCGAAGGTCGCGGAAATAGCCCGCGCTGCGTCGCCGACACCATGGGCACATGCAAGCCATTCTGCGAGCGCTCGGGCGGTGTGCAAGGACGTTCTTGGGGAGTTGTGGATGCGAGTTGCCAAAGATCCCTGTGAATACTGGACTTACGGGCGCGAGCGCTGACGGGGGGCGGCTCGGCACCGGAGCGCTCGCTGGCGGCGGTGGCGGCGCTGGGTGCTCGATCCGAGCTAAATGACTATACACGGTTGGTCGTCGTCCGTCCCCTTGGCTTTGCCGAGGAATTCAAAGCGGGCACGGCTTTGGTCATTCCTTGGACCGAGGTTGACCAGCATTACGCTGTCTTCGTCGTGCTTGATTATGGGGGTGAGTTTGCCGAGAAGGATGAACTTCTCGCCTTCTGTGAGGTCGCAGCGGAAGACGGAATACTGCATGGCGGTGCCGAAGTCGCGGACGGTCTTGTGGACGGCGCGGAGGCGCTTGGGATCGCAGATGTCGTAGCAGAGCAGGTAGCTGTTGCGCATTTGCGCTAGCGTGTGCAGAAGGGTGGATAGTCGGGGATCTCGTCGAGAAGGTGACGGGATAGGAGACGGGCTTGGACTAGGAGGACTCGGCGGTAGGAGAGGCGGTATCCGAAGAGTGGGTGCTGGACCTGCTGGTCGAGACGGCGGGCGTAGGCTTGCAGGACTTGTCGCCGGCCGCGCTTGGTGAGATTGCAGCCGAGTGGGTTGGTGACGAAGTCACTGGCTCGGACTTCACCGTTGTTGATGAGGGTGAGGACGGTCGAGTCGGCTAGGAGGGCGCGGAACTCCTCGGCGAGGTCGAGCGCTAGCGATGGGCGACCGTAGCGGGGGGCGTGGAGGTAGCCTAGATGCGGATCGAGGCCTACGGTGATGCAGGCGCCAGCTAGGTCGCGGGTGAGGAGGGAATAGACAAAGGAGAGCAGGGCGTTGGTCGGATCCTTGGGCGGCCTGCGGTTGCGCGTCTTGAAGTCGAAGTCGAGCTGCTTGCCTGGCTGGACCATGCGGGGGAACTCAAGAAAGTAGCGGCGCGCGGCGGCACCTTCGAAACCGAGGAGCGTCGGGATGTCCGTGCACTCGGCTGCGCGCTTGGCGAGGGTGCTGAGTTCGTCGAGAGAGTCGCTGGCGATGTCGGTGGCGTTACGGCGGAGCAGGGTCCTTTGGTTGCGGATCTTGCCGGCGACGAAGGCGCGGGCGATGGCGACGCGCTGAGTTGCGTCGGCATGTCGCGCGAACTGCCGGATGCGCAGCTCGACGTTCTTGTGCGCGAGCCCGGTGGTAATCGCCTCGAATTTGCCTCCACCGCTGAAGTACGATACCGCGACGTTGCGCGATGCGAGGAGCCGGATCGCCTGCGTTGTGACCTGAACGTTGCCGTGCACACAAAGCTCGGAGACGTCGACGACGCGGACCTCGGCGAGTGTTTCGCCCTTGAGTTGGACGACGAGGCGTTCGCTTCGCCGGCCGACACGGGCGCCGGGCTCGGTTACGTGCATCGGGCGCCCGGGACGGTCTTGGACGGCGATCGGGCGCAGCGGTTCGGCGTCGCCCGTGGGCTCGAGGGTTCGCTCTGCCGCGTCACCCATCGCCAAGGCGTGCGTTTCGTCAGGAAGGCAGATGCCAACCAAGGAACACCGCGGGCACTTGGGGCTATCGAGCAGCGGGGGCGGAATGATGCCGGCGTCGGCGGCCGCGCGGAGCTCGGTGATCGATCGCCGGGTGAGGTCGACGAGCTCGTCGGTGAACGGGATGGCGACGCGGCGGCGGCTGGCGGCGAACCACAGCGCACCTTCGTCGCACGCATAGCCGTGTGCTCGTAGTAGCAGGCCCTGGGCGCACACCTGCACCCGTTCGGGATCCCACGCGCCGTGCTCGATGTCGGGAGCAGTGCCGCGCTTGTAGTCGATCGGCATGACCGCGTTGCCGTCGCTCTCGAGCAGGTCGATCTTGGCGATCAAGCCAAGCGCGTCGTCGGACAGCAGAACGGAGCGTGCGGCCTCCGGCTTGCTCTCCGCTGTCTCGTCGGGATCGGCGACGGCGCCACCTGGCTGGTCGACCTTCTTATGCCGGAAGCGGCCCTCGATCGTGTAGGCATTGTCTTCGAACTCGCCCTGCACCCATTCCAGGTAGGCAAGGCGTGGACAATAGACGAACTCATTGAGCATGCGAACTGGTAGATACTCGGGTGCTGCGGCCATACCATTGTCATCGACTCCGGGGGGCGTTGGGCCAAAGCTTGCCCGCACGAATGCATGGAGTTCCGCGCGGCGCGGCGCAGCGACCGAGGCTTACGCGCCGCCGAGTCGGCGCAGTCGCGCGGTTACGTTGGTGCGGAGCCGGTCAATGAAGGCATTGGTGTAGTCGATGACCGAGCTGTCTGCGTCCTGGATTAGCGGGGTCAGGTCCAGCGCCCACGAGAGTCCTTGTGCCTGGTCTACGGCGTGGGACGCGAACAGCGTCGCGTTGGCGCGCCAACGCCCTTGGAAGGCTAGGTCGTAGCGCTTGCCGCCGGCGAGTTGGGAGTCGAAGACGCCGGCGAGCGACAGCGCGAGATTCTCGTGTGCATCGACGCGCAGAATCTCCTTGTCTTCGTCGATGAGCCAGTCCAGATCGCGCCAGACTTCGCAACCGTAGACCTGACTTGGCCGTGCGTCGACGGGCAGCGCCCGCAGCGCGTCGATGGCGCGCAGGGAGCAAGCGACGTGCGTGTCGTGCTTGTCGGCCGGGTTGTGCAGATAGACGATGCGCGGGCGCGCCGCGTCGAGGATGGCAACTAGATCGTCGGTGACCGCGCGCGAACGACCATCCTTGGCCTCGGAACTCGGATAGGCGAGCTGAAGCTGGACCGCGTATTCGCCGAGGTAGGCGGCCTTGCGCTGCTCGCGGCGGCGTACCGCCTTCATCTCGTCGTCGGTGTAGTTGGCATAGGGGCCAGCGCGGGCGCTGCCGCCGCCGTCGGTGACGACAATGCCGCTAAACCAGAGGTCGCCGCGCGCGAAGCATTCGGCGATGCCGTGGTAGGCCATGAGTTCTTGGTCGTCCTGGTGCGCGCCGATGCAGAGATGGGTCGTGCGCGCCAGTGCCTCTTCGAACGGTTTGCCGTCGGGAACGAAGATGTCCGCGTTGGGGTTTCCGAGTTGCATCGATGGCTCTCCTTCGTGGTGGGTCATCCGAGCGTTGGCAGGCTGGCCGCGGCGATCGCCTGACCGTGGCGTTTGTCGCTTTCGCTCGGCGTTGTGATGGCGACTTGGTCGGCGAGCGCGGGGAACTCGCGGCGCAGCAGGTCCTCGGCCGTCGCGAGGATGACCTCGCCACCCTCGCCCGAAGTGACTCGACCGAGGATCAGAATGTGCGCGACGTCATAGAACTCCGCGTAGTGCGCGATCGAGTAGCCGAAAGCAACGCCGATGCTGCGGTAGATGCGCCGCGCCGCGTCGTCGCCCGCTACGATCCGCGCCTGCACCTCGACCAGGCGCTCGGCCAGTGGCATCGACTCGGGCAGGTCGATGCCGGCGAGCGGGGCTAGCCGCGCCACGCCTTGCTGCGAGAAGTACTGAACCCCGCACCCAAGGTCGCCGGACCACTCATCCGCGGGAGCTCCTTCGCGTAGGTCGACCGGAGCGAAAGCGAGTTCGTTGATCCCCGGTGTGATTCTTCCTTGTGGGTCGCAGTAGCCCGCGGCGAGGCTGGTCCCCATCGAGATGCCCAGCAGCCCGCCGGCGCTGTTCGACCCCAGGGCCATCGATCCCGCGAGCGCCGTGACCTCGCCGTCGTTGACGACTTCGAATGGGACACCGCCCCAGGCGTCCTTCAGCCGGAAGAAGATACGTCGCACCTTGGTCTCGAAGTCCTCGGCCGAGACGCCACGGAACAGCGAGGCCACCCGCACCTCGTTGTTGACGTAGACGCCCGCCGCGCTGCCGCCGATCGCGTCGACGCGCGGCAGCTTCGCGGCGGCACGCCGCAACGTGTCATCGATGCCGCGGTAGTGGTAGTCGGGATCGGTTTCGAAGTACGGACTCCAGGGCACCTCTTCGGCGTGGACGACCTCGCCGTCGATCAGCGCCGCGCACTTGCGATCGCTGCCGCCGAGATCGAACCCGATGCGACAGCCGTCGAGGTTGCGTCCTAACGCGACCGTGCTCGAGCGCGCCTCTGGAACGTCGTCGAGGCTCGCTGCGATGACCTGCAGCGCCTCGCCGAAGATCTGCGAGCCGATCGTCGTGTTGTCGAAGGCCCGCGCACCGTTGGGGGCGTACCGCCGGCGCAGCATGGAAGCGATCTCCTCACAGCCACCGACGTGGATGCGTGACCCCCCTCGAAACCAAAGGAGCGACTTCACCAGGCGCTCGACGTAGCGTTCGTTGAGCGCGACGTTGCTGCCGCGGTGCGGCAGGATCGCCGTGTTGTATCGAAACGCGGTCGTGTCCGGCCGCGTGATCGCCAGCCGGAGTTCGGTGGAGTTGGGCTCAGCGGCTACGGCAGCACGGAACGCTCGGTTCCAGAGGACTGCCGGTAGGAAGTCCGGATCGAGTTCCGGCTTGGAGCCGACGCTGACATCGAGAGAGCTTTGCACTGGCGACGATCCGAGGTACGTGGCGAAACTTGACGAGCCGCCAGCGTAGCGTCGCGCTCGGTGTTGTCGAACGGCAGTCGGGAGGTCTGCGGATCACTTCTTAGGCTTCGGCACGTGCTGGTCCACCAGGATCGGGTTACCGTCGGGGTCGATCACGACGAAGCTCGCCGGCCCGGTCGACGACTCGTCGGCCTCGGTCTGCATCTTGATGCCGCGCTCCTTCAAGCGGCGCTGCAACTCGCGGACGTCCTGGAACTCCTTGAGCGCCTCCTTCTTGCGGTTCCAACCTGGACAGAACGTGAGCATGTTCTTCTTGAACATCCCCTGGAACAGTCCAATGGTCGTCGTTCCGTTCTGGAGGATGATCCAGTTCTGCTTCATGTCTCCACCGACTTCCTCAAAGCCGAACTTTTCGTAGAACGATCTCGAGACCGAAATGTCTTTGACGGCCAGGCTGACGGAAAAAACCCCAAGCTGCATTTTGTTGTCCTTCTTCTTAGTTTGAGTGGGCTTGGTTTGAGTAGGCTGTGTCTGCGCGGTCCCTGTGGAAGCGAAACGACCTGAAGACCAGGGGCCAATGGCTACGAATCCGAGGGTGCCGCCGAGTGCGAGTGCTGCGAACGTGTTCATCGTGGTTCTCCTTCGTGTAACAGCCTCTAGAGTAGCCGGAGAACCTCGCGCGTGTCGCCGACGCGCGCTGCGTTCTCGAGGGCTAGCGGGATACGGAGCCCCGGCGAAGAACGACTCGCTGGTGGCTCGCGTCTCGAAGGACCCGAACCGGAACGCAGCCACGTGCGCCAATGACGATTTTCTTCGCGTCAGCGCGCACGATACGTTTCCACCTCGGTCCCGGACCGCGGAAGAATCGGAGCTGCACGTTGGAGCCGCCGCCGACGGCGATCCACGGCCGCTCGAGTCGGCCGCCGTCCTGCGCGGCGAGTTCGAGGCACCAGGTGCTCTCGTCCAGCCAGACCGCGGGCACCCAGGTCGGAAGACTCGCGTCGGTGTGCACGCGGACGAAGGATCCTGCTGGAAAGGTCGCGGGGGTCCTTTGGGCGCCGGGAGACTGTGCTGGGCCCACGGTGATCTCGACGTCGGCGAGCGGGTTGCCGTCGCCGTCGACCGCAACGCCGGAGAGCACCGGGCGAAGGCGGTGAACGAGCAGGTCTCCGAGGTCGAAGACCGGATGTCCGGACTCGGGGAGCGAGACGATCGTCGATGCCCATGGGCCGAGAACTCGCTCGTCCGCGTCTTGGTTCTCCCACAGAATCAGAACGAGCTTGCAGCGGCCAAGAAGCGCACCGTTCGCGGATCGCAGTCGGTAGGTGAACCGCCCGGCCGAGTCGGTGCAGACGGGACCGAGGCCGCGTTCTCGCCGAGGTTGGAACTGCTGGATGCGGAACGTCCGCGTTCGAACCGGTGTCCCGTCTTTCCAAACCAGACGAGCGGTGATCGTCGTGCGTCGGGCGACGACGGCGTTGATCGTAATGCGTTGCCCTGCACGCGTTGGTCCCGTGCCCGAAGCCTCCGCGAACCAATTGCCGGACACTCGGTCCCAGCCGAGAAACTTGAGCCGGCACCCGAGTGGCACGTATGGAAAGAGCACCTGACCTCGGCTTGCGTCGTTCGTCAGCCAGAGTTCGTGCTCTGGCCGAGACAGGGAGGCGATGGCCATGCGCACGGATGCCGGGGCCTCATACGTTCCGCCTTCCGCCTTCCGCAGGCGGAGCACGACGCTACCCGTTGCCGGTAACACGAGGCGGATTGGCTGCGGTGGATCGCTAAGGGAAAACGTAACGGCCGACGCCGGCCCCTCTGCGCACTTGAGGCTTGCGCGAAGTCTGCACGGCTTGGTCTTGGCTTCGAAAAGATCCGGGGCGATGTAGGCCTTGGCGATGCCGTGTTTGCCTCGCGTGGTTCCGGACCAAGCAAACGACGTCTTGTCCGCATCGGGCGTCCTGTCGTCGGGCCAACGCTGCCACCGGCAGTCACCGACACTTGTCAGCTCGATCGGCACTCCCTCGCAAGGTCGTCCGTCGCGATCCACGACCTGGAGCACGATGGCGTTGTGGGGATAGAGCTTGAGTCGGAACGTTCGGCCTCGTCCGTGTTGCTCGCTTCCGGGCGACAGGCTGGCAAAGCCTCGGAGATCTTTCGCCACTGCACCCAGGTAGAGTGGCGCGCGGGGCATGGCATGTTCGATCGCGCCGTGTGCGTTGCTGACCCACATCTCTCCGACGCGAAGTACCTCGTCCAGGCTGGGGGCACTGCGAACCCAGAGTCGGTGCTCGGCTTTTCCACTATCGACCACGTAGACACGTGCGCCCGCGACGGGTTTGCCCGTCCTTCCGTCCTCGATGAGCACACGCAGATGCTCGCCACTTGTGGCGACGGCATTGGGGGGGAGGACCCCATCTTGTCCGGCGGCATCGGGGACGCGCGTGGGCTCTCCGAAGATCTCCGTTGATCGCGGTGCCGTCATTACCAGTGCCGGTTCGGCGTCGGGTGCAGCTTGTTCGGGGGGGCGCATGTTCCACAGGCCGAACAGCAGGCCTCCCGACGCGATGAGCAGCACGGCGAGTCCGATCCACACGGCCTTCTTCATGATCAGCACCTTGGCACCGGAGGTGCCCGCGAAGGTCCATGGCATTCGCCGAGCGAGCGGGAACAGGAGCGGGGTCACGGCCGCGCGCCAATCCTGTGCTCCGAACTCGCTTGCGAGTCGTGTCCGGAGCAGCACAAGTCCGCGCTTGATGCGTGTGCGGACCGTCTCGACGGGCAGATGCTCGCGCCTCGCGATTTCGCGTGCACTCACGTCTTCGAAGTATCGCAGTAGCATCGTCGTTCGATACGGTTCGTCGAGGACAAGCACAGCGCTACGGATGCGCTGCCGGGCTTGTTCACGTTCGACCACGTCTGCGGCGGATGGTTGGCGCTCGGGGCGTGCCGCTTCGCGCCAGCGCTAGCCTTTGATCTGCCGAGCACCCGCACAAGAGTTTCGCCCACATTCGACCGAGTCTCGTTGTCGACGGCCGTTCCTGCAGGATGGATGGCAGGCCTGGGTTGTCCATCCGTTCCCTGGCGTCTTCTCTGCGTGTAGGATCGCTTTCCAAAGGAACCATCATGAAGAAGACTCCTCAGCTTGTGTTCCTGCTCCTCCTTGGGGCAGGTTGTTCCGCTTCACCGGCGACGCGCGAATCGATCGACGATCCCGGCCAACTCCTTTTCAACGGCTATGTTCACGAGAGCGTGGATTGTTATGCCTGCCACGGTGGGGCCGGCACCGGGACGTGGAAAGGGGCAAACCTCGTTGGCATCGGCGCGAGGGAAGACCGCGCGGAGATCGAGAAGTCGATTCGGTCCGGCCCCGGGATCATGCCTGCGTATGAGGGCAAGCTCACGGCCGTGGAGATGAACGAGATCATCGATTGGCTCGAGACGCTGAAGTGAGGGAGCCATACGTGGCCGCATTCGGCGAGACGGGGACTCCATGAACAAGATCGAGACCGTTCGACTGACGATTGAGACCGGCGACGTCGGGCACACCGAGTCGGTGCGCATCGTGTTCAATCGGCACGAGGTCGAGCTCGCCGTCGAGTCGGGCTCGACCGAGGCGGGTACGACGTTCGTCGGTAGCTTCGATGTGCACAGTGTTGCGCATACGGTGGTGCTGCTTGCGCCGGCCGCGTCCTCGTGGGTGATCCGTGACCTACGGGCGAGTTTCGTTGGCCCGGAACCCCTGGAGAACTGCTACTCGGACGTCGAGCTCGAGCCCGGTGGCGAGTTGGACATCCTGACTCCACCGGTCGTGTCCTTCGACGTCTGATCTGGCGGGACCTGCCCATGCGCGACGCCATGCCTAAGAGCTTCTCACTCCGTTTCTCGCTGATCGGCTCGGCGTTGCTCGCGGTCATCGCCTTTACTGTCGCATGTAGCGCTCCGCTGCGCGCGCCCAGCGGGCCGAAGCTCGTGCGCGTCCTCAGCTACAACATTCATCACGGAGAAGGGATGGATGGAAAGGTCGACCTCGCGCGCATCGCGGCTCTCATCCGGCGCAACGATCCGGATTTCGTCGCTTTGCAGGAAGTCGATCGCCACGTCACGCGCAGTGGCAAGATCGACGAACTCGACGCTTTGGCCAAGGGCAGTGGGCTGCATGCAGCCTTCGGCAAGTTCATGGACTACCAGGGGGGCGAGTATGGTTTGGGTGTCCTGTCCAGATATCCGGTCGACGGAGTTCGCCGGATTTTGTTACCGCGGGGGACGCGTGAGCCGCGCAGCGCCTTGCTCGTGCGCGTCGTGCACCCGGGCCTCGGCCGAATCCACTTCGTCTGCCTGCACCTGGACTGGATTCGCGATGACACGGCTCGCTTCGCCCAGGCGCAGGCCTTGCTCGGCGCTCTGCGCGATGTCAAGGGCCTGCTGATTCTGGCTGGCGACTTCAATGATCGACCGGAGTCGCGGACCTTGAGGAGTCTCACCAGCGTCTGGTCGAATGCGACGAAGCCCGAGCATGCGCGATGGACCTTTCCGTCGGTCAAGCCGGATCGTGAGATCGACTTCGTGCTGTACCGGGCGCCGCGTCCGCTTGCGGCGCGGGCGTGGGTGCTGCCGGAAACGGTCGCGTCGGACCATCGTCCGGTGCTGGCCGAGCTGCGCATTCCGTCTGGAGCAGCGGGGGCTGGCGGATCACTCCACGAACGGTAGATTCGGGGCCGACCGGAATGGTCTTTGTCGGCCGTTCGTGTCTCCGTCTGCCTCGTTTCTCTTAGGATTCCCCTAGATGATGCGCATTCCTTTCGTTCTCGCGATGTCCCTGCCCTGGACCCTTGTGGCGCCAGGCAGTCCTGTTGTTTCTTCCCAAACCCAGCTACGAAGCGAGATCGCCGGTCGTCGACCAGGCACGGAACGATGGCTTGTAACCTTCAAGCGTCGCTCGTTCGATCTGACCGAGTTTCGTGCTGCCAACGCTGGCCCGGCAACGCCAGCCGACGTCGCGAGCATCGTCGCCGGCCTCGAGCGCAAGATGCGTGTCGACCAGGCGGAGTTCGTCAAGTTCATTCAGGGCCTGGGCGGAGTCGTTACGAGCCAGTGGTGGCTGATCAACGGTTGCGCGATCGAAATCCCCGCCGGCGTCGTGGCCAGGGTGGCCGCCAATCCGCGTGTGCAGCGGATGGACCCCGACCTTGTCGTCCGCCCGGTCGGCTTCCTTCCGATCAAGGACGCGACCAACCTGCAGAACCACCGCGTGGATGCCTTGCAAGCGGCCGGCGTTCGGGGCAAGGGTGTGACTGTGGCCGTCATGGACACCGGCCTCGATAGCCCGATGCAGAACTCCGGGCGTCCGCACCGGACGTTCTTTGTGCATGGTGACGTGAACAACAAGACGGGTGGTGGTATCGGCGGCTCGCGCTTGATCTCCAACAAGACCTACACGGCCCTTGGTCCCGACGATGTCAATCAACACGGCACCGGCGTGGCAGGCATCGCCGTCGGCGAGGATTGGGGGACTGCGACTTCCGATCGCGGGCACGCGCCGAGCGCCAGCGTTGCGGGTTATTGCATCGCTGAGAGCGTGAGCGGCAACACGCGCCTGTCGGTCATTGTCAACGCATGGACCGCGATCGCCGCCGATGCCAAGAAGCTCGGCATCGTCGTGGCCAACAACTCCTACTCGGGCGTGCCCGATCCGAGGAATCCGTCCCAGCAAGCGCTCGACAGCGTTGCGCTCAATGCCGGTGTGCTACCTGTGGTTGCCGCGGGAAACAACGCGTCCTCCACGGTCAATAGTCAGTCGGCGGCCAACGGCCTCGCCGTCGCCGCCGTCAGCGGCCGTGGCGCGAAGACCGTGGCGCGGTTCAGCTCGCGCGGACCGTTGCGGGGCGACTCGCAACGCACGTATCCGGATATTTCAGCCAACGGTGTTCAGACGGTCATGCCGCTGCGCAATGATGAGTCTGGGAGCTTCGTTGCGAGTGGGACGTCCATGGCATCGCCGCAGGTCGCGGGCGCGGCCGCGCTATTTCGGTCGGTTCGTCGCTCGACGGTCCTCGAGACGAAGGCCGCCCTGCTGACCACGACCGAAGACATCTCGAATCGCAACAAGACCGCGCCATTCAACTCGCGCAATGCTTATGGCATGGGCTACTTGCGCGACGACACGCTGGTCCGTCTGGCCAAGGGGAGTGGCGTGATCCAGTCCGGAACGCTTACGGTAGCGCAGAAGTCCAAGACGCTGACCATGGCGGTGGTCCAAGGTAAGAGGTATGCCGTGACGATTGCGTGGTTCCGGCATTCGCTCACAACGGCGAACTGGAGCAACCTCGATCTCGAGGTCAAGGTCAACAACGTCGTCGTGGGCCGCTCGAAGTCTCCGCGGAACCTGTACGAGAAGGTCGTGTTCACAGCTCCTTCCAGCGGGCAGGCCAGACTTGCCGTGACTGGCGTCACGCTGGAGATCGCGCAGGTCGGGTTCGCGCTGGCCGCCACCCAACTGCCGCCACCGTACGCTCAAGGCTCGCTTACGCCGTTTGGCAAGGCCTGCCTTGGGAGCGGTCCGCGCACGACCGTCGATTTTGTTGTTCCGGCGGCGTATGCCAAGAAGTTTGGCCTCTTGTTCGATCAACTCGGGCCTGGTGGCGCGCCGCACCGCGCGCAGACGATCTACGACAGCAAGGGGATCGCGAGGTCATTCCGCGCGACCGGGATTGCGTGGCGGCGCGCGAGTCGTGTCCTGACGCACTCGACCGGTAGCGTCATCGAGATGCGGGTTGACCTGGGTTCGACGACCGTGGCGCCCAAAGCCATTGGTTTTTCGTTCGCTAGCAATCGGTCGCGCGCTCTGACCACCGTGGTGCCAAGGCAGCGTATCCGCCTGCCCGTGTTCCCCCGCGGAAAGAACACCAACGTCGCCGATTTCCCGTTCCAGATCCCATTCAGCAAACCGTGGACGTTCGTCAAGAAGCCGAACGAGCACCTGATTGTTGAGACCTGGAAGTTCAGCACGACGTCTCCGATCTTGGATCTCAACGTTCGTACGGACGCGGCATTCAGCTTCCGCGACCGCCCGGCGAGTCGCGTGTGGGCACGATCGCCCTTTGCCACGCGGGCCGCTGGCCGCAGCAATGGTTTCGGCGCCGTGCTTGGCTTCACCGAGCGTCAATCCATTGGCGTCATGCCGACACTGGTGGGCAGTGGCACGCCGGACGCCGGTGCCACCTACGGGCTCGCGGTGGACCGGGCCGCGGAGAGGGCGCCGCTCGCTTGGATCCTTGGTGTTTCCAATAGGATGTGGGGCGCGATCCCGCTGCCGCTGAGCCTTCCAGGCAAGTGCGCGCTGTTGTGCAGTATGGACATCCTCAAGGCGGGTCAGGTGGACTTTGGCGGCGGCGCCACGACGACGTTCGGGTTGCCGAACGTGACGAGCTTGATTGGGCTCGGCTTCTACCACCAGGCGCTGATTGTTGACCCAAAGGCCAACGCTCTCGGCGTCGTGTTGACCAACGGCCTGACAGGTCGTATTGGCGGCCAGCGCTAGAAGCCTCGCGGCGGTCAGAAGCACGATCCCTTGGAGTCAACTGTGCCACTGACAAGACGGGCGGGCCTTGGTCTCTCCGTCTTGACCGTCGTCCTCGTCGGTCTACCGTTCGTTGGCGTTGCTGTGCTCCTGACCACACAGGCGAGTTGGTTGCCTTGGCTCGCGGCCGCGGGGGTTCCGCAGAGCCTGGCGTTTGTGGCGGCGGCTACCCTGCTCTGCGGATTGGCGTGTTTGCCTGCTCAGGTGGCTGCTGTTGTGGCTGGGTTCGTTTTCGGCTTTGGGCCGGGTGCGCTGCTCGCGCTCGCCGGGGTTGGTGGTGCGGCCGGCCTCGGTTACGTGGTGCTGCGCGCGGTGAGTGGGCATCGTTGGCGCGCCGTGATCGGGCGTTGGTCGCGGCTCGGTGCCGTGCATGCCGCCCTGCTCACCGGCGGCCGAAGGACGACGGCAACCGTCGTTGGGTTGCTCCGGCTTGCGCCGATCATGCCGTTCTCTGGGACGAATCTCTGGATGGCCGCGGCGCGCGTTCCCTTCCTGCCGTTCCTACTTGGGACGCTCCTTGGATTCGCGCCGCTGGCGTTGCTTGCCGCGTCTGCTGGCGCGATGCTGGCCGAGTTGCGACTCGACGGCGAGGCGCGACCGGCGACCTGGCTGACTCTCGTCGGGCTGGTCGTGTCGGTCGGTGGGCTCGGCTGGTTGGCCCGCCGCCGGCTCGTCGAGTGATTCGCGCTGCTCCGGGATCAGCTGAAGAACAGATAGGCGATGAGGATTCCGGCAACGATGGCGGCGAAGTCCGCTAACAGACCACACGGCACCGCGTGCCGTGTGCGCCGCACGCCGACCGAACCGAAGTAGACCGCGATGATATAGAACGTCGTGTCCGTGGAGCCCTGGAACGTGCAGGCCAGGCGGCCGACGAAGGAGTCCGGTCCGTGCGACTTCATCGCGTCAACCATCATTCCGCGAGCGCCGCTGCCAGACAGCGGCTTCATCATGGCGGTGGGGAGTGCTTCGACGAAGTCCGTGCGAATGTCGAATAGCGCGAACAGTTCCCGCACGCCGCCGACGACGGCATCCATGGCGCCGGAGGCACGGAAGACGCCGATCGCCACGAGAATGGCCACGAGATAGGGGACGATGCGAATGGCGACACCAAAGCCGTCCTTCGCGCCTTCAATGAACGTCTCATAGACGTTGACCCGCTTGATCGTAGCCATGACCAGGAACCCTACGATCACCGTGAAGAGGGTGAGGTTGGCAACGAGTGTCGATAGCGTTTGGACCTGTTCCTTTGGTAGGTTGAGGAACAGTGCAATCAGGCCGCCAACGATCGCGGTGAGCCCGAGAAGATAGGCGATCACGACCCGGTCGAGCAGGTTGATCCGCTGCACGAGCGCCACGCTGACGAGCCCGACCAGGGTCGAGAAGAATGTCGTCAGCAGGATCGGCAGAAAGATGTCGGCGGGATTGGCTGCACCCAGCTGTGCTCGATAGACCAGGATGCTGATCGGGATGATCGTCAGCCCCGAGGTGTTGAGCACCAGGAACATGATCTGCGCGTTCGACGCGCGCTCTTTGTCAGGGTTGAGTTCCTGCAGCTCTTGCATCGCCTTGAGGCCGAGCGGGGTGGCGGCATTGTCGAGTCCCAGCATGTTGGCCGCGAAGTTCAGCACCATGGATCCATGCACCGGGTGGTTCCGAGGAATCTCGGGGAACACTCGGTGGAAGAATGGCCGCACCAGCCAAGCGAGCACGTCGATCGCTCCGCCGCGTTCGCCTACCTTCATAATGCCGAGCCAAAGCGTGAGCACGCCGGTGAGGCCGATCGAGATCTCGAAGGCGACCTTCGCCATCTCGAATGTGCTGCCGACCATGCTGGAGAAGACTTCCACGTCGCCAAGGAAGATCAGCTTGTAGAGGCCGACGACGAAGGCCACGAGAAAGAATCCGGTCCAGATGACGTTGAGGGCCATAGCCAGGCCAGGCTAAGGAGTTCAGGCCGCGGCCTCGCCGGGAAACTCGGGAAACGTGTGACCGACCCGCGGCGACTACTCGAGTTGGAGGACGACCTGGTGGGTCGCGCCTGGATGCAGAGCCGTGCTTCCGGAATACCGCGCGCCTCGTTCGGCTGACAGGGTTCCATCCCAGCTCCGGAGGTTGACGCGAACCGCCGTCTGATTCGCGTCGAACTCGTGAGCGAAGCGGAGCCGTCCCCGATCGTCGAGGATGCGCGCCGTGATCCACGTCGTATTCTCCGGGTCCTGCGGACTTTGGATGTGGAGCGTGCGCGCGGTCCCGTCTTGCGTGCGCAGGGTCCAGGCCGGCGTGTTTGTCGTCACCGGTCGAGCGATCCACACGCCGTCGAGGCGAGCGAGTACGAGATAGGAGCCCGGCGCAACGCGAGGACGCAGCTGGCCGTCGGCTGGAGTCCAGGAGTAGATCGTTTCACCGATGCCTGAGACGACGCGTAGGCGTTCCGGCGCGATGGCACCCTTTGGATTGAGGCAGTGCACGCGCACGGCGGTTGGCGGGGCGAGTCGCAGGCGACCGAGGTCGACGTCCTGGCCTGGCTTGGCGACGAACTCGCGCAGCGTTGCGCTTTCTCCGTTGGCCGACCAGGTGACGACGTAACGCCCCGGCAGGCGGCCGCCAATGTCGAACGCACCGCCCTGCAGGGCGTACGTCGGGTAGCCGCGCGGCGGGAACGGAACGACCCTTCGAATGCTGACGCGGCCGCGCGCTGGCTTGCCGCTTTCGTCCAGCACCGTGCCCCGAATCGCGACGAGCCGCATCGCGTCCTTTGGCACGCGCAGGACGATGGGTGAGTCTTGGGCCCGAACGTGGCGCAGCCAGGCTGCAGTTTGCGACATCTGCGGCCCGGACGTGCGGACGTGGTAGCGCCGCGTGCCGGCATCCGGAAAGCTGAATAGTCCGCGCGCGTTGGTCCTCGCGGAGAAGGCAGGGCGTTCGTTGCGAGCGTCCGCTGCATACGTGGTCGATACGCTCCAGCCACCGATCGGTTTGCCCCGAGCGTCGACGACGGAACCACGGACGCGCCCACCGAGCGCGAGCTGGATCGAACGCTTGCTTGCCACGCGGACCGCGGTGCGCAGGGTTCCCGACCAGGGTGCAAAACCCACGGCCCGGACATACAGAAGTTCTGCATGGCGGCTGCGCGCATCGACTTCGACTGTGCCGTCCTGAGCCGTGACTCCGCGCCACGGCAGCGGGGCGGACAGCCGGAACGGCTCTCCCTTCTTCTGCAAATCGTATTGCAGTCCCGGTCCCCCGATCTGCACGCGCGCGCCGGCGATTGGCTTGCCTTGCGCGTCGGTGATCGTGCAAACGACGCGAGCCGTTGAGCCGCGTAGGCTGAGATTGCGTGTGAAGCGCGAGGCGCTCGTCACTCCGTCCGGCTCGATCCAGTGGGCTTGCGAGCAGATGTGCCCGGGCTTGTGGGCGGAGATGCTCTGGCGGCCGGACAGGCGCACTCGATAGTGACCCGTCGGATCGCTCACCGTCACGGCGGTCGTCCGGGCCTGGTCACCAACGTAGATTGCCGCATCCGCGACCGGTTTGCCGCGTGCGTCGAGCACGCGCCCTTCGATCAGCGCGCCGCGTTCGATCGTGAAATCGACGACCTGGCGCCCTGGACGCAGCGTGACTCGCTGACTTCCTCCGTCGTGTCCGTAGAGGACGACCGGTTCAGCCGCCAGTTTGGTGAAGGTGCAGGTCCCGTGTCCATCGGTCTGCAGGTCCCGCGTTCAAAGGTGTGCGTTGGAGCGTTGGTAAGGGAACACGTAGACACCACGGCCGACCGCAGGTGTTCCGTCGTCCCAGCGCAGCCGAACCTCGAGCTGACAGTCGGTGACGTGGTTCGATGCCTGCGGCGTGTGTTGTCGTTGGATCGGGCCGGCTCCTAGGCGCCGTGGCGGCGCGATCTTGGCGCTCGCGACGGGCTCGACGGTTTCTGTGTGGGGGAGCTCGGAGCGATGCGGAAGCGCCAACGTAACGGCGAGCACGCCGAGCAGCGCGGCCCCTGCGGCCGGCGCGATTGCCGGGCGACCGACGATGCGCGTCCGCAGCGCGCGGAGCCGCGACCGGGGCATGGCGAACATCAACGCCCCCGCCGTGCTGGCCGGAAGACTGCGGCGCAGCAGGTCCATGCCGCGAGCAATCTGTTTGCGCACGGTCGTTGGCGCGCGCTCGAGGATCCGTGCGATGGCCGCGGCGGTCAGTCCGTGCTCGAGATGCAGCTGGAGCACCTGTCGATACGGCTGCGGCAGCGCCGCGACCTTGCCGCGCAGCAGCTCGTCGAGCTCGCGCCGCGCCGCGACGTCAGCAGCCGACTCGGCGTGGCGCACGGTGCGATGCTCGCGGACCCGGCGTCGCCGATCCGCACGGCGTGTCGAGCGCACGCGATTGGAGAGGATACCAAGCAGCCAGGGCATCACTCGCCGTGAAGTATCGAAGTCGCCGGCCGACTCGATTGCCTCAAGGAACGTGGCCTGCACCAGATCATCCGCGGTCGCGTCGTCGACGGCGAGGTAGCGGGCAACGCGCCAAAGCTCAGGTGCGGTTCGATCGAAGACGCGCCCCAGGGCGCGGGCGTCTCCCCGATCGGCGAAGCGGCGGAACCAATGCTCGAGTTCGTCGTTCATCTCACCCCCTACTGGCCGCCGCAGGGCAAACCGAGACACGAATCCTAAAGGCACGGCAGGAAATGTGGCTCTCCTGTCGTCTCGGGAGGGCGGTCGCACTTCTAGTAGCTGTCGGAACATCTTCGCAGACAGGCTCGAACGAGCCGTCGGTCTTCACACTGCACCTCGGCCAAGATTCCCGCTTGAGCCCCCCATCTCTCTTGTATATTGCCCGTGATCCATAGACGAGTTCGCTTATTACAGGTCAACGAGGGATGGTTGCGATAATGGTCAGTCGGGTGTTCTACATTCTTATCGTTGCCATTTCCGTTCTCTGCCGCCTCGCCCACTGCCAGGGTGTCGCCGCATGCAATGGTCTGAACCGTTGTCTTGTGAAGTCGGCGGGTCTGTCTGGTGGCGTCGCGACGATCCAGTGTGCTCAGGTTTCTGTCTCGGTGGCGGGGCTGAAGTTCTCGACGCCGCCATCCTGTCCGCTGGCTTACAGCATCTACCTGGAGTCGGTCTATCGGTGCTGTGGTCCGAAAAACAAGAGTTTGCACTGCAATCCGCGGGGTTATCGAGCGACGGTCTACAGCTATACTGGAGGATCTTGTCCAAACTTTGCTGGACTAGCAAACGGGATGTCATGGGGGAGCTGGGCGGCGGTACCTGCTAACCTGCGTGCGATCATCCGCGGGCTTGCGGCGTCTGTGCCTCCGAAGTTGCATAAGACCTTTGATTGGTCTGCCAGCGTTTCGCTCTGCCCGGCCCCACTCCCGAAGCCGAACGCGGTTCGTGTACAGCGACCACCCGAAGCTGCGGCGGGTTGGCGCTCCTGGAAGGGGCAGCCCCCTGGTTATCGCACCGATCTGGGTCCCAGCCGGTTTGTGACTTCCGACCTGTTCGCCATGCGGCGGGGGGGTGGGAGTTCGGACCCGCTGCTACGGTCAATCGAGAAGTTTCACGGTCGTGTGGCGGGTCTCGATTTCGTTGCGGATGTCGATGTCCGGCATTTCGAGGCTGGTGTGGTGCGTCCGGTGCAGG